>JAPLLF010000825.1 GCA_026387715.1 Pseudomonadota bacterium | reverse complement strand
GCTACCTCTTGTTCGAAGCTACCGCCGAAGCCAAGCTCGTGCAGCCCACGTTCCTCACGCAGTTCCCGCTCGCGGTCTCGCCGCTCGCGCGCAAGTCCGACGTCGACGACGCGTTCTGCGATCGGTTCGAGCTGTTCGTGAACGGTCGCGAGATCGCCAACGGGTTCTCCGAGCTCAACGATCCCGACGATCAGCGCGCGCGCTTCCTGGCGCAGGTCCGCGCGAAGCAGGGTGGCGCGATCGAGACGATGGACTACGACGAGGACTACTGCCGCGCGCTCGAGATCGGCATGCCACCGACGGCGGGCGAGGGGATCGGCATCGATCGCCTCGCGATGCTGCTCACCGGGCAGGGCTCGATCCGCGACGTGATCCTGTTCCCGCTCATGAAGCCCCTGGGGCCCGAGTAAGAGTGGCGTCCTACGACAGCGAGCTCCGCCGGCGCCGGGTCGCCGCCTGGATCCAGATCATCGGCGGCATCCTGATCGCCGGTGCGGGCACGCTCGCGTCGTTCCTCACCTACAACGCGGTCGCCACGACCGGTGGCACGTACTACGTGTTCCGCGGCGCGATCGTGACCGGCGTCGTCATGCTGGTGCGCGGGATCTGGCGGTTGATGGCCGCGCACGATCGCCCGGTCGATCTCTCGATGGAGGAGCGCGGCGTCGCCGACGTCGATCGCCCGGCGGCGTCGTTCACCAGCGGGCTCGGCTACAAGGGCTTCGTCGCGTGGCGCTATCTGCTCGATCGCCGCCGCTACATCCGGCCGTGGGTACGCATCGCGATCGTCGTCGGGCTCGGCCTGCGCGCGGGCGCGTACTTCATCTGGGGGGATGGGGTCGGCGAGGAGAGCTTCTCGTCGATCCACGGGATCTTCGAGATCGCGCTCTGCCTCGGCATCGCCGGCGTGTTGTTCTGGGGCATCCTCCGGTTCTCGAAGCCGTCGATGGTGATGTTCCTGCTCGGGGCGGTCGTCGGGGTCGGCGCGCTCCTCGCCGTGCGCGTGGTCAAGGCACGCGCGACCGGCGTGTTCGACATGGAGGACGCCAAGCCGCTGATCCAGACGCTCAACATCGTGGCGCTCGCGGGCTGGGGCCTCGCCGGGCTCGCGACCTTCTTCGGGACCGTCCGCGCGATCTTCACGTTCTTCACCACGGTGCCGATCGGCGGCGTGTGGATCGGCACGGGCGCGCTCGTGTGCGTGCTGTCGGTGATGAGCGGCTTCGAGTCGGATCTGCGCGAGAAGATCCTCGGGTCCAACGCGCACCTCCAGATCACGAAGGAGGAGGGCGACTTCGTCGAATGGCACGACATGAAGGCCCGGATCGACAAGATCCCGGGGGTCGTGGCGTCGACCCCGTACGCCATCAGCGAGGTCGTCGTCGCGGCGAACAACAACGGGATGAACGTCATCATCAAGGGCATCGATCCGGCGACGGTCGGCAAGGTGACCGACCTCGTCGAGGACATCGAGGCGCCGACCCGCGCCGAGCGCGTCGCGACGATGCAGCGGCTCGAGC
>JAPLLF010000926.1 GCA_026387715.1 Pseudomonadota bacterium | reverse complement strand
GGCCGAGGGTGGTGGTGAATCGATCTTCGCCGAGATCAACATCACGCCGCTGACCGACGTCTTCCTGGTGATGGTGATCATCTTCATGGTGAGCGCCCTCGCGGCTCAGGTGGAGAAGGAGCAGGAGAAGAAGAAGGTCGACACGGTCACCAAGAAGCAGGACGCCGAGCAGCGATCCGGCATCAAGGTCAACCTGCCGCAGGGCCAGGCGCAGGAGATCGATCCCTCGAAGGTGTCGCTGATCCTGGTCGTGCCGCTCGAGGGTGAGGTGTCCGTGCTCGGCAAGGCGATCGCCGACCAGGACCTCGACAACCTGTTTCGCGCATCGTTCGCGCGCGACAAGCAGACCCAGGTCATCCTCAAGATCGACAAGGGCGTGAACCATGGCCGCGTGGTCGGGATCATGGAGCGCGCGAAGGCGGCGGGGTTGACGCGGCTCGCGTTCGGGACGAGCGGCGGGGGCTGAGCTCCTCGAAGATCGGATCGTGGTTCGCCGCCAGGTACGCGGCGCGTTTGTCGGCGAGGTAGGCGGCGGTCGCGAAGCCGATGATCTCGAGTGGGCGACCGTCGACGACGAGATCGGGAAACAGCACCCGCGTGCCCGACGTGATCGGCGCGGGATCGCGCTCGACGACGTGCCCGGCAGCCTCGAGCGTGGCGACGAGCGCGCGCGTCGCGACGGGCACCGGCGGCGAGGCTGGGTTCGCCGGTGGCAGCAGGATAGGCGAGGCCAGCGCGACGGTGCCGGGCCCGGCGCCGTCGTCGACGGTCACGGTGAGCGAGAAGTCACGGCCCGCGAGGCGCGGGACGATCGCGGCGATCGCGCGGCCGTAGACCGTGGTTGTGTGGAACAGGGCCAGCGGTCCGACGATCGCGAACGTCGTGGTGTCGTCTTCTTGCCCCCGGGTGGAAATCGTCGCGAGCAAGCCGCACCGCGCGACCAGCCGCGCGAGCTCGCGTGGATCGCCGCGGACGACGAGCGTGACGGCGAGGGCGCGTCGCAACACACGCGCCACGAGCTCGACGTTCGCGAGCTCGGCGACGGCGAGCGGATCGAGCCGCCCGCCCACGGGCATCATCACGAGGCGCTCCCTGGAGAGGTCGCTCCACAGGAGCTGCTCGAGCTCGGCGGGCGTGCGGCCGAGCGCGGTCGCGGCGTCCGTGATGCGCGTCGTCCGCGCGGCGGCGTCGAACACGGGGGTTCCGAGGACCCGCGCGCGTACGGTCCGGGCCAGCTTGCGCGTCGACGGCCCGGCCATCAGCTGCCGGAACGCGCCGAGGACCGCGAGGACGTCTCGCGGTCGCACGCGTGGATGGCCGAGCTGTGGAACGACCGAGGCGACGCGATCTTCGAGCACGCGCCACGGTTGACCGGCCGTCGCGGCGGCGGCGGCGCACAGCGTGGCGAGCCACGTCGCGTCCTGCGCGTCGAGGAGCGCCGGGCTCCTGGAGGCGATCACGGCTGCACCCGGAGCTCGTAGATCTTGGCCACCTTGCCGGGTCGCGGCCGCAACACGCGGCCGATGCGCTGGACGTGGCGCCGCGCGCTCGCCGTACCGCCGACGATGATCGCGACCTCGGCGTCGGGCACGTCGACGCCCTCGTCGAGCACCTGCGCGGAGACGAGCACGCGCAGCTCGCCGCACCGGAATCGCTCGAGCACGGACGTGCGCTCGACGCGCTTGATCTCGTGCGTGATCGGCGGCACGAGCAGCTCGCGCGCGATCGCGTAGGTCGTCGCGTTGTCGCCGGTGAACACCAGCGTCCGGTCGTCGGCGTGCCGCGCGAGCAACTCGCGCAGCTTCGCGCGCTTGTGCTCGGGATACGCGAGGACCTCCCGCGACGTGCGCCACGCCGCGAGCGCCTCGCGGCCCCGGGTGGAGCGGGCGGCGTCCTGCGCGTACGCGCGCCAGCCGCCGTCGCCACGCTGCCGGTAGCGCGCATAGGACGCCGCGAACACGCGGCGGTGCGCGTCGTAGCGCGCACGCTCGGTCGCCGACAGCGTGATCGGGATCTCGGTTTGCTCGTAGGCGGCGATGCCATCGCCGACGAGGTCGTCGACGCCGAGCGCGATCACGACCTCGCCGACGTGCTGTGCGAGGCGCGGGTTGTCCGGCGGCGTCGCGGTCAGGCCCAGCCGCGCGGGCGCGACGAGCATCTCGAGGAGCTCGCGCGGACACCACGCGCCGACGTGGTGGGCCTCGTCGATGACGACGAGCCCGAACCGGTCGCCGATCCGGGGCGCCCACGCCACCGCGGACGCGTAGGTGGCGATCGTGACGTCCTCGACCCGATACGTCCCGTCGCCGAGCCGGCCGATCGGATGGGGCCACGCCGCGGCGATGGACGCGTGCCACTGGTCCAGCAGGACCCGCGTCGGCACGAGCACGAGCGTGGCCACGCCGAGGCGTGCCATCGCGGCGAGCGCGACGAGCGTCTTGCCGGCGCCGGTCGGCAACACGACCGTGCCGCGGTGGTGGGCCGCGCGCCAGGCGTCGAGCGCCGCCTGCTGGTACCAGCGCAGCGGCGGCAGGATCCACCCGGGTGGTAGCTCGGCCGTCCGAACTTCGTCCGCCTGGCGGACGCCGGTGTCCGCCAGGCGGACGATCAGGTCGCGGTGGCGATCGGCCGGGTAACGCCATGCGTGGGCCTCGGGATCCCACGTCGCACCGTCGAGCGAGGCCGGCTCGGGGCCGCCGGCGAGGGCTTCGAGAACGAGCGTGCCGCGATCGAATCGAATGCGCATGCCCGCAGCTGCAGGCAACTCACATGCCGATCGTCTGGGGCCAGACCGCGCGTCGCAGGGGACGGCGAGCCCGAACGCGTCGGTCAGGGTCGTCGCCCGTTCGCGGATCAGCTTCGCGATCACCCCGCCGTGATAAAGCTGACGCGGGATGACGGGGCGCAACGCAGACATCGGGATCGACGCGACGGTGGCGCCGAGCGCAGGCACCGACGCGATCCGCGCGCCGAGCGCCGCGACGGACGTCACGCTCGCGTCGAGCGCCGGTGGCCTCGACGCGACGGTCGCCTCGGGAGGTGTGAGCCACGGGGCTGGGGGGAGTTTTTCACCGCTGCCCGAGATCGCGCGGAGCATGTACGTCGTGCGCGGCGAGCTCGCGCGCGGCGGCATGGGCAAGATCATGGTCGCCGAGGACACCCGGCTCGGGCGCGACGTCGCGCTCAAGGAGCTGCTCGTCGCCGATCCCTCGCTCGTCGAGCGCTTCGGGCGCGAGGTCCGGATGACCGCGCGCCTCCAGCATCCCGGCATCGTCGCGGTCTACGAGGCTGGCCGGTGGCCCAGCGGCGAGCCGTTCTACGCGATGCGGCTCGTGAAGGGGCGCTCGCTCGAGAAGGTCGTCGAGCAGCGCCCGCGGTTCGAGGATCGCCTCGGGCTCGTCGCCAACCTCGTGCACCTGTGCGAGGCGATCGCGTACGCGCACGATCGCGGCGTGATCCATCGCGACCTCAAGCCCGCGAACGTGCTCGTCGGCGACTACGGCGAGACCGTGGTGATCGACTGGGGGCTCGCGAAGGACCTGACGGACGACGGCGACGAGGGCGACGACGTCGTGCCCGGCGTGGGGGCCTCTCCTGGCGGTGGCGACAACCTCACGGTCGTTGGGGCGATCGTCGGCACGCCGGCCTACATGCCGCCCGAGCAGGCGCGCGGCGAGGTCGTCGACAAGCGGGCCGACGTCTACGCGCTCGGGGCACTGATGTGGCACGTGCTCGCCGGCAAGCCACCCCACGGTGGGACGTCGATCGAGGAGGTCCTCGCGAGCGTCAAGGATCGTGCGCTGCCATCGCTCGGCGAGGTCGTCCCCCAGGCGCCGCCCGAGCTGGTCACGATCATCGCGCGCGCGATGGCGAAGGATCCCGCCGCCCGGTATCCGTCGGCGCGCGAGCTCGCCGGCGAGCTCGCGAGCTTCCAGGCGGGCAAGCTGATCGCGAGCCATCGCTACACCGCCGCGCAGCTCGTCCGGCGATGGGTGCGCCGGCATCGCGCGCTCGTCGTCGCGCTCGCGGCGCTCGTGCTCGGCGGCGGGTTGGTCGCCGCGGTCATGGTGCGACAGGTCGTCGCCGAGCGTGATCGCGCTCGTGTGGCCAACACCACCGCCGTCGAGGAGCGGGACCACGCGCGGATGGCGAACACGGCCGCGCTCCAGGAGCGTGGGCGCCTCGAGCTCGTCGCGGGCCATCCGATCCGGGCGGCGGCGTACCTCGCCGAGGCCTATCGCGATGGTCGCGACGACGCGTCGCTGCGGCTGATGCTCGGCGAGAGCATGCACGCGGTCGACGCCAACGTGGCGACCATCGACCTCGGCGTGCCGATCGTGGACGTCGTGTGGGTCCTGGGCGACACGCGGATCGTCGCGATCGCCGACGACGGCGCGCTCGCGCTCGTCGATCCCGCGGCCCGCAGCCGCACGATGCTGGCGCCGCCAGCCGGTGGTCGGTCGCTGCGTCCGCTCTGGATCGCGTTGTCGACCGACGGGACGCACCTCGCCGTCGCGGATCGCCGGCTCGTGCGGGTGTTCGATCTCGCCACGCGGCAGGCCCTCGACCTGTCGACCGGTGGGGCGAGCCCGATCACCACGGTGGCGCTGTCGCCGCGCGGGGACCTCGTCGCGATCGGCACGTACGAAGACGTCCGCGTGTTCGCGCTGGCGACCGGCACGCTGGTCGCCAGCACGCCGGGCGAGACGGTCACGGTGGGCTTCTCGGGGACCACGCTGCGCGCCCTGCTCGCGGACACGCTCGTCACGTTCGATGCGGCGTGGACGGCCACGCGGCTCGAGCTCGAACGGATCGCGGTCGACGGGCGCGTGTGCGGCGACACCGTGTTCCTGTCGCGCCCGCAGCACGACGGGGGCGACGGCGACCCGGAGATCGTGCAGCTCCGCGACGGGCACGCTCGTCAGGTCAGCAACGCCGCGTTGCTCGACGTCGCGTGCGGCACCACGCGGTCGCTCGTCGGGACCGATGGTGACGATCCGCTGGTCATCGTCGATGGCGACGAGACGTGGTCGCTCGGCGTCGCGGCCGACCGCGCCACCCTGGCGTCGATCCCGTTCGCGCAGGTCGATACCCGCTATCTCCGCGCCACGATGGATCGCGGCGGCACGTTCGCCGCGGCGACGACGACGACGGGCCTCGTGCGCGTGTGGGAGGTCGCGAGCGCGACCTTGCGCGCGAGCTTCGATGCCCACGCCAACGCGATCCACGGCCTCGCGTTCGATGCCACCGGCGGACGCCTGGCGAGTGGCGGCGATGACGGCTACGTCCGCATCTGGACGACGGGCGGGTGGGGTGGAGCCGCGGCCACGACGGCCCTGCCCGCGACGCGGCTCACCGTGCGCTCGGCCGATGGGCGCATCACCGCCCGTGCGGATCTCAACACCGTGATCGTGACCGGCGCGGGCGAGCCGGTCACGTTCGCGGTCCACGAGGAGCTGATCACGTGGGTCGCCCTGTCCGCGGATGGCGCATCGCTGGTCGCCGCCGCACGCGACGGCCGCATCGTGATGTGGGACCTCGCGACGCACGCGATCGTCGGAGACTGGCAGCAGCCGGTGGCGGTCACGACCGGCGCGCTCGTCGGCCAGGACGTGGCGACCGGCGGGCGTGATGGGGTGGTGCGGGTGTGGACCACGGCGTCGAAGGTGCCGCGCTATCAGCTGGCCGGTCACGCGACGGAGGTGCGCGCGATCGCGTGGAATCCCGCGGGGCGCTCGCTGCTCACGTCGGCCGATACGTCGGTGCGGTTGTGGCGCGCGGACGGCACGTTGCTCCGCACGTTCGTCGCGGGAGGCGAGGCGATCAAGGATGCGTGGTGGCTCGCCGACGGTCAGCTCGTCGCCGCCGACACCGACCGCGCGTTCGCCGTGTGGGAGGTGGCGAGCGGTGACCTGGTGATCCACGCCCCGAACGGCCAGCGCCCGTCCGTCGTGGGCGAGGTCTCGTCAGGCGCACGACCCGATCCCGCCGATCCGCGCGGCGTGATCCGCGGCGCGCGGCGGGAGGTGCGCATGGCGCTCGCCCGCGAGACGCGCCCGCCGCAGGTCGTCGACGCGCTCGTCGCGGCCCGGGTGCCGTGGCACCTGGTGGACGGCGTCGCGCTGCCGACGACGCGCCCGCTCGCCATCCGCACCGACGAGACGATCGCCGCCGACAGCAGGCTGCTCACGACCTTCACCTACGACGCGCTCGCGATCAATGCCACGCCGACGCGCCCGCGCGTGTCGTGGGCGGCCCGTCCCGCGGCGACCGGCGACGCGCGCGCGATCCTCGACGCGGCCGAGGCGCTCCAGCGCGGCACCGATCTCGGCGCGGTCCGGCGCGCGCTGACAGCGCTCGGGCCGGTGACCGATGCCGAGCTGCGCTACGCGCTCGCGTGGTGTCGGCACTGGCTCGACGACGACGCGCTCGCCTTCACGACCATCCTGGAGGCGTGGGAGGCGTGGACGGATCCCGCGACGCGCGACCAGGTACGCGCCGACCTGCTGGCGTTCGCGGCCTGGAGCGGCAGCGCGCCCGACGGGCTGCTCGCGAAGCTCAATGCTAGTGGCGGCGCCGACGGTGGCGAGCTGCGGCTCGCGGTCGCAGAGGCCTATCGTGCGACGGGCCGTGTCGAGCTCGCCACGAGCGTGCTCGCCGATCTGACGGCGGCTCCGATCGCGATCCAGGTGCGGGGCGCGCTGCTGCTCGCCGACATCGCGGGCGCGCGCAACGATCCGAGCGCCGTCGCGGGCACGCTGGTGCGCGCCGCCGAGCTCGCGTCGACGCTGCCAGCCCCGGACCTCGCGCTGCGCCCGGTGACCGAGGTGTGCGGTGACTTCGTGGTGCCGACGACGATCGACGGGGCCTCGTTGCCGTTTCGCGTCGGTCGACAGGTGCGGTTCCAGGCGGGGGCGTTCTTCGCGATCTACCAGCGGACGTTCGATCTGCGCTTCGCGCTCGCGGCGCGCACGCTGCTCGAGCTGCTCGCCGCCCGTTATCACCTCGACGCGTCGGCGATCGCGGCCTGCGAGCAGACGCTCGCCGCGATCCCGCACCGCCGCGACGCGCACGGGTACCTCGACCAGATCACCCTGCGGCGCGCCATGGTGCAGCAGTTCGCGGGGGTCGAGGACTGCTACGCGCGCGCGCTCGATCGCGCGCCGCTCACCGAGGGGGTGGTCCGGATCGGATTCGTGACCTCGCTGCGTGGCAGCCTCGAATCGATCGCGGCCGAGCCGATCCCGCGGACCCCGGCGATGACGACGCTCGCGACCTGCGTGTCCAGCGTGCTCGCGCGGATCGCCTTGCCCCGGCAGCTGATCACCAATCAGCTGAACGTGACGTACCCGCTCGCGTTCAAGCGCGATCCCTCCCCCACGCATCGCGTAGAGTCCCGCAAGTGAAGTCGGGCAATCCAACGCTGTCGGGCTATGGCACGACGATCTTCGAGGCCATGTCGGCGCTCGCACGCGAGCACGGGGCCGTGAACCTCGGCCAGGGTTTCCCCGACGATCCGGGCCCGCTCGCGCTGCGGACGGCCGCCGCGGCCTATGTCGTCGACGGCCACAACCAGTATCCGCCCATGATGGGGCTGCCGGGCCTTCGCCAGGCGGTCGCGGCGCACGAGCTGCGTTGCCACGGGCTCGCGCGCGACTGGCAGACCGAGGTGCTCGTCACCTCCGGCGCGACCGAGGCGCTGCTCGATTGCTTCCTCGGGCTGCTCGACGTCGGCGACGAGGTCGT
>JAPLLF010000640.1 GCA_026387715.1 Pseudomonadota bacterium | reverse complement strand
GGTTCGCGGATCTCGGTGACTTCACGTTCGTGATCGTCGGCAACCTCGAGCTGGCCAGGCTGCAGCCGCTCGTCGAGCGCTACCTCGGCAGCCTGCCGAGCAAGGGCCGCAAGGAGACCTGGAGGGACATCGGCGTCGCGTTCCCCGCCGGCAAGATCACGAAGCGCTACACGCTCGGCAGCGAGCCGAAGAGCTTCGTCGAGCTGCAGATGAAGGCGCAGGGCACCTGGACGCTCGACGGCGCGCGCGACGCGGAGATCCTGGCGATGGCGATGGGCATCCGGCTCCGCGAGGTGCTGCGCGAGGACCTCGGCGGGGTCTACGGCGTCCAGCTGTGGGCGAGCGAGGCGCGCGAGCCCACGCCAGGGCGCGAGCTGGGCGTGCTCTTCGGCTGCGCACCCGAGAACGTCGACAAGCTCCGCGCCGCCGTGTTCGACGAGTTCGCCAGGGTCGCCAAGGGAGGGCTCGGCCCCGACTACCTCACCAAGGTCACCGAGACCCTCCGCCGCACGCGCGAGACCGACCGCAAGACCAACGAGTGGTGGCTCGACCAGATCCGCGACGCCGCGTACTACGGCGACGACTTCGGCGTGCAGACCGACCTCGACGCGATGGTCCGCCGCGTGACGTCGGCGAACATCCAGGCGGCCGCCAGGCGGTTCTTCGATCCGCGCCACTACGTGCTCGGCGTGATGATGCCGGCCACGAAGTAGGCCTGGCTTTCGCCGGATCAGGGTGAGCGCAGCGAACAAGGAGCCGGAAGTAGCCGTCAGGGCGCGCGCAGCTCGGCCGCGACGTCGAGCACGACGAAGTCGTCCTGCCCCGTGACGGCGCGAACGCGCACGGGGCCGAGCGCGGGCACGGCGATCTGGGCGAGCGACTCGTCGACGGCCGCCGCGGCGCGCGACCACACCCCCCGGGCGATCAACTCCACGACGGCGGCGTCGAGCGGGCCCGCCTCGCCGCCGAGCTGCTGCACCAGGACGGTGGGCTCGTTCGTCGCCAGCGCGTGCGTCGGGCCGATCGTCAGCGCGCTGCGCAGCGAGATCGCGAAGCGCTGGAGCTCGGCGCCGGCCGCGTCGCGCGCGGTGAGGATCAGATCGCCGATCGCGAGCTCGAGGCCCGCGTCCGCGCGGAGCGTCGGCGGCAGCGAGAACGCGACGTCGACGGTGTGCAGCCTGCCCTTGAGCAGCGTCCCGATCATGCCGAGCTCGTCGAGCGCGATCGTTCGATCGAAGGCGTGCGCGGCCCACAGCCCGGCGAGGAGTTGATCGATCGCGTCGACAGCGATCCACGCGTCGGCCGCGGCGGGTGGGCTGGCCGCGGGCAGCGAGGTCGGGCGCGCGACGTAGCGGCCCTGGGCGCTGGCGACGACGAGCGCAGCCTCGGCGACGACGGTCACGCCGGTCGTCGTCACGTCGAACCGGCGTGGCACGACGTCGACGGTCACGGCGTGGCCGAGCACGGACACCGCGGCCGGGGCGAGCAGCGCCGCGAGCTGCGCGTCCGCGATCGGCGGCACCCGGGTCGCGACGATGGTCTGCAGGGCGTGCTCGACGCCGCCGGTGATCGCGCGGCGCAGCAGATCCTCGATCGGGCCGGGCACGCCGCCGAGCTCGAGCTGCAGGGTGTCGAGCGTGACGCGCGTGTTCGACAGGGTCGTGCGCACGCGACGATCGCGGATCGTGGCGGCGAGGTCGCTGGTGATCAGCGCGCTGGTGCGGACGGTCACCGTGGTGCTGCCGCTGAGGCACGCGACCTCGTAGCTGACGGCGAACCGCGCGACGAGGTCGTCGACGCCGATCGTCATCGCGATCGCGCCGGGCCTGGCGGCGAGCGCGACCTCGAGCTTGCCGATCGCGACGTCCGCGACGTCGGCGCGCGCGCCGAGACACCCGCCGTTCTCGAACACGGGGTTGTGCGCGCGCGCCGCGGCGGTGACGTCGAACGACCTCGCCGCGGCGCCGAGCGCCTGGCCGAGCGTGGCGAGGCCGCCGTGACCGAGGCGCACCGCGATCGGCGCGCGCGCACCGTCGCTCGACGCGAACGGGCCGACGAGGACGCTGCGCACGTCGCGCACGTCGTGGCCGGTGGCATCGATCGCGTGCGTCTCGATGGTCGCCAGCCCGGCCGGCAGGCGGAGGGTCGTGGTGAACGAGCCGTCGGGGGCCGTCGTCACCGCGGCCCCGTTGACCGTCACGCGCACGGCGGCGTCGTCGCGCGCGCGCCCCGCGACGACGAGCGGCTCGCCGTCCACGAACCGGCCGCGCTCCGGTTGCACGATCGCGAGCTCCGGCGCGAGGTCGACCGGCGGCGGCGGTGGGGGAGGACGAGGCGCCGGCGGCGGCTTCGCGCAGGTCGCGAGCACGAGCACGCCGAGCATCGCCCGCCTGGTCACGGGATCGGCGCGTGCGCCGCGAACTTGAGGCGGGCCTCGCCGCGCATGTGGGGGAGCGGCGCGAGCCCGAGCGCGGCCAGCGTGGTCGCGGCGGTGTCGACCGTCGCGATCGGCTCGTCGATCGTGGCGCCGGCGGCGACCCCCGGGCCGCGCGCGATCCACGGGATGTGGCTGTTCTCCTCGCTGCGGCCGTCGGAGTGGACCTTGCCGTGGCCGCCGTGATCGGCGGTGACGATCACGAGCGTGCGCGGGCCCACCGGGCTGGCGTCGATCGCTGCGAGCACGGTCGCGAGGCACGCGTCGCTGTTCTTCGCCGCGCGCGCGTACTCCGGCGACTGCCAGCCGTGGCTGTGGCCGTACTCGTCGGGATCGGAGAAGAGCACGAACAGCAGGACCGGCGTGACCTCGGTGAAGTACGCCGACGCGCGCTTGGCGACGCCACCACACAGGTAGCTCGGCCGCTCGAAGTGATCGACGGTCGTCGGGCCGGCGATGTGCCTGAGTTTCTGCTTGCCGACGATCATCGCGGTGGACAGCCCGCGATCGCGCGCGGCCGAGAACACGGTCGGCACCTTGATGAACCCGCGGTTGGCCTGGTAGCTGTTCCACCACAGGCCGTGCGCCGCGGCGCCGACGCCCGAGAGCATCGCCGCGTGCGAGGGCAGGGTGTCGCTCTGCAGGATCGTCGACGCGTGGCGCGCGGTCGTCCCCTCGGCCATCAGCTGCACGTGCCGCGGCATCAGCGCGGGCGTCATCATGTCGGGGCGCAGCCCGTCGATGCTGATGATCACGACGTGCGTCGGCGGCGGGGCCACGACCGGCCGTGGGGGTTCCGGAACGGGGGCGGGGACCGCGACGGGCGGTGGCGCCGTCGGCGCTAGCCGCGCGATCGCCACCGGCGGGGGAGCAGGATCCGCGGCACACGCCACGAGGCCGAGCAGCGTCAGCGAGCCGAGCCTCGAGATCACACCCGAGCTTACTGCAACGCGCGATCACGTGCGCGCGGTCAACAGCCCTTGGCGAGCGGGTTGTCGAGGCACTCCTTCGAGATCTTCACGCCCCGCATCCGCTCGGCGCGCGCCGCGTCCGCCTTGGCGGCGGCCAGGCGCGTCTCGAGCTCGGCCTTGGACTCCCGCAAGGTCTCGAGCTTGGCGTTCGCCACGGCCTGGTCGGCGTCGGACGTCGCGGCGACGACGTTGCTGACCGCAGCTTCGATCTTGACATCGACCTCGTGCAGGTCCCGCTCGATCACGGTGACCGCCTCCTGGGCGACGGCCACGGCCCGCCCGGCTTCGATCGCGGCGGCCGCGGCCGCGGCCGTCGCCGCGGGATCCGCCGCGGGCTTCGCCTCGGCCTCGGCCTTGCCGCCCTGGCTGCACTTGGCCTGCATCACCTTGCACTTCGGGCCCGTGGTGAGCTTCTCGAGGAGCGAGAGCAGCTGCCCCGAGCCATAGGCCTTCGTCGCGTTCGTGCACAGGTCGGTCTTGCCGAGCTCCTGGTAGATCTCGACCTGCTCGTGGACGCAACCCTCGAGGTCGCCGACCGTCAGGTCGCCGCACCGGGCGATCTCCTTGGGGAACTTCGCGCAGTCGAGCGGCTTGGGCGGCTTCGTCTCCGTCTTCATCGGCGTCGCGAGGCAGCGGGCCTTCGTCGCGTGACAGCGCGCCTGCGCGGCCTCGTCGGAGGGTGGGGTGGAGGCGTCCTCGGGAGGCGCCAGCGCGCCGAAGGCGCACTCCGCGCGGTACTGCGCGTCGGCGTCGTGATGCGCCGCGGTCCAGCTCTTGAGGTCCTGACACAGCTGGTCCGACTCCGCCGGGGTCAGCTTCGCGAGCGGGCGGGTGGCTTCGAGGGACGCCCCCTTGCTCGACGAGCACGCAGCGACGGCCAGCACGACGATGATTCTCATCACCGCATTGGGACAGAGGTTCGCCCGCGGGGGAACCGTCGTGACCGAAAACACGAACGCCACCCGGCCGGTGAGGGTGGGGTGGCGTTCGTGCGTCGCAGCGAAGGAGTAGCTACTTCTTCGCGGCTTCCTTGGCAGCAGCCGCCTTCTTCAGCAGCTCCTCGGTGATGTTCGCCGGGGTCTCGGCGTACTTCGCGAACTCCATCGTGAACTCCGCCTTGCCCTGCGTCGACGACCGCAGGGGCGTCGAGTAGCCGAACATCTCGGCGAGCGGCACCTCGGCGTCGATGCGCACGGCGCCGTCATCCTCGGTCGAACCGACGACGACACCGCGGCGCTGCATCAGCGTGCCGAGGATGTTGCCCGAGAACTCCGCGGGACCCTCGACCGACACCTTCATGATCGGCTCGAGGATCTTCGGCGTCGCGCGCGGGAAGAACTCACGGAACGCGCCGCGAGCTGCTTCCTGGAACGCGATATCCGACGAGTCGACGGCGTGCGCCGAACCATCCGTCAGCGCGATGCGGAGCCCCACGACGGGCACCCCGAGGCGCGGCGACTTGATGATCATCGACTTGAAGCCCTTCTCGCAGGACGGGATGAACTCGCGCGGAATCGCGCCGCCCTTGATCTCGTCACCGAACTCGAAGTCGCCCTCGAACGGCTCGGCGTAACCGACCACCTTGCCGTACTGGCCGGAGCCGCCGGTCTGCTTCTTGTGCGTGTAGTTGAAGTCGACCTTCTTCGTGATCGTCTCGCGGTACGCGACCTGCGGCGGCGACGTCACGACCTCGGCCTTGTACTCGCGCTTCATGCGCTCGATGTAGACCTCGAGGTGGAGCTCGCCCATGCCGGCGATGATCGTCTCGGCCGACTCCGGGTCGACGTGGCAGCGGAAGGTCGGATCTTCCTTCGTGAAGCGGTTGAGCGCCTTGGACATGTTGATCTCGGCGCCGGCGTCCTTCGCCTTGATGGCGACGGAGATGACCGGGGTCGGGACGAACATCGACGTCATCGCGAAGTTGGTCTTGCCGTCGGTGAACGTGTCACCGGAGTTGCAATCGACTCCGAAGATCGCGCAGATGTCGCCGGCGGCGGCGCCCGTGATCTCTTCCTTGTCGTCGGAGTGCATGCGGACGAGCCGGCCGACCTTGACCTTCTTGCCGGTGCGCGAGTTGACGACGAAGTCGTCCTTGTTGATCGTGCCCTGGTAGATGCGCACGTAGGTCAGCTGACCGTAGCGACCGTCCTCGAGCTTGAACGCGAGCATGACGAGCGGCTTGGTCGAGTCCGACTCGATCAGGACCGGCGCCTCCTCCTTGTCGAGATCGACGCCCATGTTCTCGACGTCGCGCGGCTCCGGGAGGAACGTGCAGACACCGTCGAGGAGCAGCTGGACGCCCTTGTTGCCGAGCGCCGAGCCGAGCATGACCGGCGTCGCCTTGAGGGCGATCGTCGAGTCGCGCATGCACTTGCGGATGAGCGCGGGCGTGATCTTGTCCTCGAGGATCGCCTCGGCGAGCTCGTCGTTGACGAGCGAGAGCCCGTCGAGCATCTCCTCGCGCATCTTGTCCGACGACTCCTTCATGTGCTCGGGGATCGGGCCGCGCTCGATCTCCTCGCCGTTGTCGCCGTGGAACGTGAAGGCGACCATCTCGATCAGATCGACGACGCCCTCGAGCTTGTCCTCGAGGCCGATCGGGTTCTGGATCATGATCGGGTGAAGCTTGAGCTTCTCGCGCAGCTGATCCTTGATGCGGAACGGGTTCGCACCGACGCGATCGAGCTTGTTGATGAACGCGATGCGCGGCACCTTGTAGCGGCGCATCTGGCGATCGACCGTGTAGCTCTGCGACTGCACGCCGGCGACGCCGCACAGCACCATGATGGCGCCGTCGAGCACGCGGAGCGAGCGCTCGACCTCGACCGTGAAGTCGACGTGGCCCGGGGTGTCGATGATGTTGATGTGGTGCTGCGCCGTGATCGGCGAGCCGGGAACGGCCATCACGCCCTTGGCCTTGGCGTCGGGCGGCCACTGGCAGAACGTCGCGGCCGACTGGATCGTGATGCCGCGCTCGCGCTCGAGCTCCATCGAATCCATCTTGGCGCCTACGCCGTCCTTGCCCTTCACCTCGTGAATCGCGTGGATTCGCGCGGTGTAGTAGAGGATGCGCTCGGTCAGCGTCGTCTTGCCGCTATCGATGTGGGCCGAGATACCGATGTTGCGAACTTTGGAGAGGTCGGTCAGCACAAGAAGGACTCCTTAAAACCGCGCGCTAATTACCCCGTAACACCGCGCATATCAAGCGAAACCCCGGCGGCCTCGCGGTGTCCACCAGATCGAGCCCCGTGGTGAAGCCAACGTCATCACATTTCAATGACTTGAAGGTGATAGCCTCGACGCTGGCCGTGGAGTGTATCGACGACAACGTGGCCAGCGAGTTCGTCTCGGGGGCCCTCCCGAAGGCCGCGATCACCCGCGTCGAGCACCACCTGGCGCGGTGCCGCGACTGTCGCGATCTGGTCGCCGCGCTCGCCATGGACTCGCCGGAGGACTCCCAGGCGGCGACCCGGCCCCACGACAAGCACACCCCGGCGCACTCCTCCGACGGCCTCGGTCGCTCGCCGATGCGCGCGTGGGCGGTCGGCGATCGCGTCGGTCGCTACCTCGTGCTGTCGGCGCTCGGCTCGGGCGGCATGGGCGTCGTGTTCGCCGCCTACGATCCCCAGCTCGATCGCAAGGTCGCGCTCAAGCTCCTCCGCACCAACAGCGGGGTGAACTCGACGGAGGCGCGCGCGCGGCTACGGCGCGAGGCGCAGGCGATCGCCCAGCTCTCCCACCCCAACGTCGTCAACGTCTACGACGTCGGCGCGACCGACGACGGCGACGTCTACATCGCGATGGAGTTCGTCGAGGGCGACACGCTCACCCACTGGCTCCGCAAGTTCTCGCGCACGCCGCGCGAGATCATCGACGTGTTCCTGCAGTCGGGGCGCGGGCTGCTCGCCGCCCACTCGGTCGGGCTGCTCCACCGCGACTTCAAGCCCGACAACGTGCTGGTCGGCGGCGACGGGCGGGTCCGCGTCACCGACTTCGGGCTCGCGCGCTCGCTGCTCGGGCCCGACGAGGCGCCCAAGCCGAACGTCGACACGACCCACCTCCACGTCGAGCTCACCGCGACCGGCACCGTGCTCGGCACGCCGCGCTACATGCCGCCCGAGCAGCTGCTCGGGTCCAACATCGACGCGCGCAGCGATCAGTTCAGCTTCTGCGTCGCGCTGTACGAGGCGCTCTACGGCATGCACCCGCTGCCCGGCGGCACGGCGGTGTCGATGCTGGAGGCCGACGCCCGGGCGGCGCCGCCACCCGAGAAGAAGGGGGTGTCGACGGTCATCGCGCGCGCGGTGCTCCGCGGCCTGGAGATGGATCGCGCGAAGCGGTTCCCGACGTTGGCGGCGCTGATCACCGAGCTCGGGCCGCGCATCGAGCGCTCGCCCGTGCGGTTCGCCGCGATCGGCCTCGCGACCGTGATCGTCGCCGGGGCGGCGGCCGCCGCGGTGTACGCGAGCCGCGCGCCCCGCCCGCTGCAGCTGCCGCTCGAGAACAACGCCGTCCAGGCGCTGATCACCAAGCTCAACGACAGCGAGCGTGCGCGCCGCGAGCTCGCGGTCAAGGTGACCGATCTCCTGCAACGCGAGAACGTCACGATCAAGGAGCTCGAGACCGCGAAGGAGCGGCTCGACGCGAAGAACGAGGAGATCGAGCAGCTGGTCACCACGATCTCGAAGATCAAGTCCGGCGTGCCCGAGCCGGTGGCGGGCGGCAAGATCCCCATCGCCAAGGTCAAGCCGCCGAGCGACCAGGGGCAGCTGGTGCTCGATCGGTTCGCGAGCCTGGTGTTCACGGGCTGCTTCGCCGAGTGGGCGGAGCGCCCCCCCAACATCGGCAAGGACGTCGACGTGTCGGTCTCGTTGACGGTCAGCCCGGATGGGCGCGGGCACACCGCGGCGGCCAGCGACGAGGGGCTCGTCGGCCCGTCGCTCGCGTTCTGCGTGTCCGACGCGAGCACGCGCCTCCGCTATCCGGGCGGCCCCGAGGAGCTCGAGCTCAAGGCGCTGGTGCGGTACACGCACGTCGACCAACGGATCGTGATCCTCCCAACGATCGTCGCGCGCCGCGCGGTCGCGGGTGAGTCGATCGACCTCAAGAACTGAGCCCGTTGCCACCGGATGTCAGGTGGTCACGCGCTCGCATGTGACGAATCCTGCTGACGATCCGCGGCGGCTGTAGTATCCCGCAAGGCATATGCTTTCTCGCTTCGTGTTCGTTGGTCTCACGCTCGCAGCCTCGACGGCGCTCGCCGAACCGATCCAGCAAAGCGGAGGGCGACCCGCCGGCGCGCTCGGCACGACCCGCCTCGTCGTGCCGACGCCCGTCGAGCGGTTCACGCCGCACGCCGATCCGCAGATCTCGACCACGCTCTACATGAATCGCTGCGTCGGCGACTGCACGGTCCACCTCGGCACGAACGACGCGCGCACGATGATGTCGTCGATCGCCGGTGACACGACGGCGATGCACACGATCCGCGAGTTCACCAACTCGTTCGGCGACAAGGGCGTGAACGGTCACTGCACGGTCTCGATGACCGCCTGCACGACGGACGCGCAGTGCGGCGCCGGCAACGGGACCTGTAACACCGCCGACAAGGACTGGGCCGACACGGTCCAGTGCATGAAGGAGGTCTACTCGCCGTTCAACGTGAAGATCGTCGACGCGTTGCCGACCGACGGTTCGAACTACCACATGGGCATCCTCGCCGGCACGCCGCAGGATCTCGGCCTCGGTGGTGGCATCCTGGGGATCGCGCCGCTCGCCGGCGACTGCAGCCCGCAGGACAACGTGATCTCGTTCTCGTTCGCCAACGCGCACTCGGCCAACGATCGCGTCAACAACCTGTGCTGGACGATCGCGCAGGAGAGCGCGCACGCGTTCGGCCTCGACCACGAGTTCTCGTACGTCTCCAGCCCGGTCGGCGGCGTGCCGCGCTCGGCGTGCAACGACCCGATGACCTATCGCACCGACTGCGGCGGCGAGAAGTTCTTCCGCAACGACACCGCGAAGTGCGGCGAGGACGTCGAGCGCGATTGCCGGTGTGGCGGCACGCAGAACTCGCACCTCAAGATCCTCAACGTGTTCGGCGCGGGCACGCCGATCACCGGCAAGCCGACGACGAGCATCCTGTTCCCGCTCACCGGTGCCACGATCGCCAACGGCGTCAACGTCACCGGCAAGGCGTTCGCCAAGCGCGGCATCGCGCGCGTCGAGCTGTGGATCAACGGCTACAACTGGGGTGAGGTCCCGGGCGGCCCGTTCGGCTCCAGCGGCCAGCCCGAGTCGACCTACCAGATCCCGATCCCGACCAAGGTGCCGGACAGCGTCGTGGACCTGGTGTTCAAGGCGTACGACGACCTCGGCGCGGAGACCGACTCGGCGACGCAGACGGTCACCAAGAACAAGGCGTGCACCGACGACGCGTCCTGCAAGCTCGACGGCATGACGTGTAGCTCCGACGGCAAGTGCGCGTGGCCGCCCGCGGTCGGCGCGATCGGCGAGGACTGCACGTTCAACGAGTTCTGCCTCAGCGGCCTGTGCGTGATGACCGCCGATGGTGGCGTGTGCTCCAAGGCGTGCCACCCCGGCATCATGGGCGAGTGCGATACCGGCTTCGAGTGCATGCAGACCGCCCCCGGCGCGGGCGTGTGCCTCATCGCCGCGACCGACGGCGGTGGGTGCTGCAGCGTCGGTGACGGCCCGGGCGTGTGGGTCCACGGCGGCGTCAGCTTCCTGGTCCTCGGCTACATGTTCCGTCGTCGGGGCAAGCGCGCGTGAAGCTCGCCGGTGGCCTCGTCCTGCTCCTGACCCTGGCGACGAGCGCCTCCGCGAGCCCCCGGTTTGCGCCGCACGCGTACGTGCCGATCGAGCCGACCAACGTCGCGGCCGCGGACGTGCCTCGCGTGCTGTGGCTCAACCGCTGCGCGGGCGGCTGTACGGTCCGCCCGGGCCCCAACAGCGCACGCGCCCACACGTCGACGATCCCCGAGGGTGGCGCGAGCGAGTACACTATCGCCGAGTGGCAGTACGGCGACGCCGAGTGGCAGAAGCTGGTGACCTGCGTCCAGGAGGTCTACTCGCCGTACGACGTCCGCGTCACCGACGTGAAGCCGCTCGAGACCTACAACGAGGCGATCGTCGCGGGGTCGCCCAACCAGATCGGGCGCGCCGGCATCGGCGGGATCGCGCCCGCCGGCTGCGATCCCTACAACGACGTCATCTCGTTCTCGTTCGCCAACATCTACGGCGGCGACATCTTCGAGATCTGCGCGACCGTCGCGCAGGAGACCGGCCACGCCTACGGCATGGACCACGAGTACGAGTACCTCGACGGTCGCTCGGCGTGCACCGATCCGATGACGTACCGGCAGGACTGCGGCGGTCAGCAGTTCTTCCGCAACGAGTTCGCGCGCTGCGGCGAGTTCGCGGCACGCGACTGTTACTGCGGGAACTCCACGCAGAACTCGCACCTCATCCTCAGCACGCGGCTCGGCCCCGGCACGCCGATCACCGCGCCGCCGATCGTGGCGTACACGTCGCCCGCGGCGGGCTCGAGCGTCACCAGCGCGACGAAGATCATCGCGACGGCGTCAGCGCAGCGCGGGATCAAGCGCGTCGAGCTGTGGATCAACGGCTACAAGTGGAGCGAGGTCCCGGGCATCGAGTGGGGCCCCGACGGGCAACCGGCCTCGGCCTACCAGCTGACGATCCCGAACGAGGTGCCCGACGGCGTGCTCGACCTCCAGGTGATCGCGAAGGACGACATCGACGTCGCCACCGCGACGGCGGTCGTGCGCGTCACCAAGGGCGGCGTGCACCACCGCCGACACCTGCCTGCTCGGCCAGCGCTGCGACGGCGAGGGCCGGTGCCTGTGGGATCCGCCGACCGGCGAGTTCGGCGACGTCTGCACCTACGAGCAGTTCTGCAAGAACGGGCTGTGCACCGGCACCGCCGACGAGAAGATCTGCACGAACAACTGCGTTCCGGGGTCGGCGGGGAGCTGCCCGGCGGGCTACGACTGCCTCCAGCTCCAGCCGGGCGAGGCGGTCTGCTTCCCGGGCGTCGAGACCAGCGGCTGCTGCAGCACCAACAACGGCGCGGCGGTCCAGACCGGGCTGCTCGGCGTCGCGCTCGCGATCGTGCTGCGCCGCCGCCGTCGGCGTGCGTAGTGGTATCGTCGCGGCGATGCGTCGCTCGCCCCTCGTCCTCGCTTCCGCGTTGGCTTTCGTGACCTCGCTGACCGCGCCGATCGCCGCGCACGCCGACACCACGCCGAGCACCGGGGTCGCGCAGCTGATGGTGCTCGAGCCTGGCGACGCGAGCTACAAGCTGTTCCACGGCGCGGTGTGGCTCGAGTTCGACAAGGCGCAGAACAACTACCGATGGGGTGGTCTGCAGTGCAAGGGGCGCGAGCTGTCCGACAACTCGATCCAGATCTTGTTCGCGGCGTTCCGCGCCGAGTACACGGTGGCCGTCGAGTACGTGCCGTCGGAGTACAAGGGCAAGACGTTCCGCTGCATCACCGGCTTCTCGATCTCCAAGACCTGAGCCGATGACCGCGTCCGCGACGGTGCCGCATGGGCTGGTCGGGATCCCGATGCGGTCGCTCCGCGTCGAGGTGATCGACGGCCCGAACGCGGGCGCGATCTGCAACGCGCGCGCGGAGAAGCTGACGATCGGGACGGCCGAGGGTAACGACCTCGTGCTGACCGACGACACCGTGTCGCGCTATCACCTCGAGCTGTCGCGCGGGCGCGCCGGGGTGCGCGTCGTCGACTGCAGCTCGACCAACGGCACGCTGGTCGGCGGCGTGGTGCTCGGCACCGGCGAGATCGCGGCGGGGAGCACGCTGCAGCTCGGGCGCACCCGCCTCGTCGTCACCGACGGCGAGAAGCTGACGCTCGAGCTCCACGCGGGCGAGTCGCTCGCGGGCCTGCGCGGGCGCTCGCCGGTGATGCGCCGGCTGATGGCCGGGATCCAGAAGGCCGCGCAGAGCGACGCGTCCGTGCTCGTGGTCGGCGAGTCGGGCACCGGCAAGGAGCTCGTCGCGCGCGGCCTGCACGACGTCGGGCCGCGCGCGACCCGGCCGTTCCTCGCGGTCGACTGCGCGGCGATGTCGCCCGCGCTGGTCGCGAGCGAGCTGTTCGGCCACGAGCGCGGCGCGTTCACCGGCGCGGTCGCCAAGAAGCGCGGCCTGTTCTAGATCGCCGACGGCGGGACCCTCTTCCTCGACGAGATCGGCGACATGGCGCTGCCCGCACAGGCCAAGGTGCTGCGCGTGCTGCAGACCGGCGAGTTCAGCCGGGTCGGCGGCGAGCAGGGCCTCAAGACCGATTGCCGCGTGGTGGCGGCGACGAACCGCGACCTCG
>JAPLLF010000751.1 GCA_026387715.1 Pseudomonadota bacterium | reverse complement strand
GGTCGTGGTCAGCTTGGCCACGCCGAAGTCGATGACCTTGACCCCGCTCGTCGAGAGGAAGACGTTGCCGGGCTTGAGGTCGCGATGCACGATCGCGAGCGCGTGGGCCTCGCCGAGCGCGCGGCACACCTCGCGGAGGATCACGAGGACGTCGCGCCACGGCAGCGGGCCTCGCGCGGCGAGCCGCTGCTCGAGGGTCTCGCCGTGCAGCAGCTCGAGCACGAGGTAGAGCGTGCCGTCGGTGTCCTCGCCCACGCCGTGCAGCGCGACCGTGCGCGGGTCGCGCAGCATCGCGTGGAGCTCGCCCTCCCGGCGGAACCGCGCGGCGAGGCTCGGATCCGACGCGAGCGCGGCGTGCATGATCTTGAGCGCGACCGGCAGCCCGGTCGTCCGATCGAGGGCGCGGTAGATCGCGCCGAAACCGCCCGCGGCGAGCCTCGCGGTGACCTCGTAGCGCCCCGCGATCACCGCGCCGATCAAGGTCGTGCGCTTCGCGCGAGGGCGACCGACGGCCGTGCCGGGGAGGGTGGTGCGCATCGACATGGAAACCATACGGACGGCCTCGGTATTCAGTCTCGACAATGAGAGACACCGTGCAGGTCCCTGGTTGCCCGTTCCGGCGGAGATCACCGAGGTTATTGAAATTAATATGGTTTCGGCGGCGCGCCGGTGTGTGTTCATGTGCGGTCGCGTGGGCTCACATCACGTGACCGACCGCCATGCCGCGGTGTCAGGTGCGTGAGGTGTGACGATCGGGCGCCAGGTCGAGCTTGCTGCCGAGGGTCTGCTCCGCGACGGCGCGGGCCTTCGACATCGCCCAGCTGCAGATCGGACACGCCGCCGGGTCATGGAACTTCGCGGTGCAGTGGGCGCGGCCGAAGTAGATCATCTGCAGGTGCAGCTCGTTCCACCGCGCACGCGGGAACAGCTCCTTGAGATCCGCCTCGACCTCCTCGACCGTGCGCGCGCGCGACAGCTGCCAGCGACCCGCGAGCCGGTGGATGTGCGTGTCGACCGGGAACGCCGGATCGCCGAACGCCTGGGCGACCACCACGCTCGCCGTCTTGTGGCCCACGCCGGGCAGCTCCTCGAGCAGCGTGAGGTCGCGCGGCACCTGCCCGCCGTACCGCTTCACCAGCGTGTTCGCGGTCCGGCGGATCGCGCGGGCCTTGCTCGGCGCGAGCCCGCAGGTCTTGATCAGCATGCGCAAGGTCATCGGGTGCAGCTTCGCCATCGTCGCCGCGTCGGGCGCGCGCGCGAACAGCGCCGGCGTGATCAGGTTGACGCGCGCGTCGGTGCACTGCGCCGACAGGATCACCGCGACGAGCAGCTGGAACGGATCGGCGTGGTCGAGCGGGATCGCGGGCGACGGCATCAGCCGATCGAGGATCTCCAGCACGCGGGCGGCTCGCTCGGCGCGCGTCACGGGTCGTCCTGGGCAGGGGTCGCCAGGGTCCCCTTCGTGAGCTGATCGACGAGCGCGCGGGCCTCGCTGCTCGACGGCTCCGCGAACGTGCCCTCGCGCGCCTTGTCGAGCGCCTGCGCCTTCGCCGCGGCGGTGCCCTGCTTGGCGAGGTAGCGCGCCTCGGCGAGGTACGCGCGCGCGCGCGACGGCTCGAGGTGCTGTGCGGTGCGGAGGTGCGCGAGGCCGGCGACCGGATCCTTGTCGAGCAAGAGCCGGCCGAGCTGGAAGTGGCCGACCGGCTCGTCGGGCGCGATCGCGACGAGCTCGCGATACGCGCGCTCGGCCGACGCCAGATCGCCGAGCCGGCGCGACGAGCCACCCCAGAACCGGTAGTAGTCGGTCGCGACGTCCGAACCGCGATCGACAACGCCCCACAGCCCGGTGGCCAGCAGCGCCGCCGCGCCGATCTTCGCGACGCGGGCTTGCGGGGTCGCGGCGAACCGCTGGGCGGAGTACGCGGCCCCGATCGACACACCGACGATGAGCGTCGCCATGCCGGTCGCGTAGGGCAGGCGGACGAGCATCGCGAGGCCGAGCGCGCCGAGCACCAGGACGCCGGCGACGATCCAGCCCGCGCCCGTGATCACGCGGCCGAGCCTCCCGAGCACGCGGATCGGTGGCCACTCGGCGAGCGCGATCCAGATCCGGTCGGGGACGACGAACCCGTAGATCCCGATCATCAGCCAGGCGAACAGGCCGATGTCGAACTTCGACAGCACGATGCCGAGGTGGAACAACACGCCGACCGGCGCGACGATCGGCCACGCGCGCTTCCAGCACAGCGTCGCGGCGAGCCCGAGCTCGGTGACGAGCACGAGCTTGCTCAGCGTCGCCATGCCGATGGTGGCGTCGATCGCGCCGCGGAGGTTCATGCGATCCGGCGCGGTGACGATCTGCATCGCGAGGGTGCGCCCGTCGAGCCACGCCGGGGTCATCTTCGAGATCGCCGCCCACAGGTACAGGATCGCGAGCTGCACGAGGAACAGCCGCAGCGCCCAGCTCCGCACCGGGGTGCGCGCGGTCGCGCCGGCGGGGCGCTGCCACGGGATCGCGCTGCCGATCACGAGCAGCATGACGACGAGGTAGTGATGCTGGTACGAGTCGAGCTGGCTGCCGAAGTACAGCCACGCGTAGCCCGCCGCGGCGATCGGCACCACGTAGCGGGTCGCGATGCCGCACGCCGCGAGCACGAACAGGTACGCGAGCCCGAGCTGCGTGATCGCGTACGACGCGTGCGTCGGGCCGAGCCCGTCGAGCCCGGCGAGCTGCGCGACGTTGAAGCCGCCCGCGCCGTAGCGCGGCGCGTGCCGGATGGCGAGCAGCGCGTCGGCGGCGAGCAGGCCGAACAGCACGACGCGCCCGATGGCGAGCTTGGCCCACGACACCTCGAAGCCGAACCAGAACTTCGGGCTCGGGGCGGGCGCGACGGTCGGGGCGGGCGTCATCTTGGGTGACGTGGCCGGCTTCTGCGAGGCCGGCGGCGTGGTCGGCGCGCTCGGGGGCGATGGCGACGTCGCCGGCGGACGCTTGCCGCGTGGGCTGCGCTTGGCCATCAGAGCTCCGGCACCTGGCAGAGGTCGTAGCCGCCGTAGTGCTCGGCGGGCGCGTCGAGGTACGTGCAGTCCAGCGACACGCGGATCCGCGCGCCCGGGTAGCGCTTGCACAGCTCGGCGCCCATCGCCTCGATCACCGTGAAGCGGCCGCGCTCGACGAGCTCGAGCCACGCCTCGTGGAACTCGCCGCCGAGGTTGAGCGGCTGGTCGTCGCGTTGCCACGTCGCCTGACACTTCGACATCCGCATCGGCGAGAACATCCGCCACGCGAAGCGCTCGTCGTGGGGATCGCGATGCCGCACGTAGTAGTGGAGCGGGATCGCGAGCTGGCTCGCGACGATCGCGAGGATGAAGCGACCGCGCCACGTCTTCGTGAGCTGGACGATGCTTGAGATCACGGAAGTTGTGCGCGCACGTTACAACGCCAGCGCGACCTGTGGAGGCTCCACGGACGGTCGTGGCGGGGCGTGGTAGTGAAGCTCCTTGTCGACGTAGGCGCCGGGGGCCAGGGCCTCGCGCAGCACGACCTCGCCGGCCTCGAGCGTGGCGATCGCGTGGCCGTCGAGGTAGAGCACGGCGTTGCCGACGGTGGCGGCCACGCGCGGGCCCGGCGTGAGGATGCCGACGAAGTTCAGCGGATCGGTCGCGGCGACCCGGCACGCCTCGCCGTAGCCCGCGTCGAGGCCGGTGCTGCCGTAGCGCACCGCGCGCAGCTCGTCGACCGCCTCGGGGAGCGCGAACTGCTCGCCGACGAAGCCGCTGATGAACCGGCCGCCGCGGATCTCGCCACGCGCCTCGAGCCGGCGCAGCGCGACGAGCACGTCGCGCCACGGCGGCAGGCTCGACTCACGGGTGACGAGGTCGCGGAACACGACGCCGTAGCGCGCGAGCAGCTGGCGCGCCGACTTCTCGGCGTCGATCTCGTCGACGCTCGCGACGGGGAGCAGCGACCACCGCCCGCCGGCCGTCGGCAGCGAGCGCAGCGCGTGGCTCGGCCGGCTGCGGTCGCGATGGCGGGCTTTCTTGATCGCCTCCTGCCACTTGCGGGCGGGCGTCGCGTCGTCGCCGCTTGGGGTGGATGCCGCCTTCTGATCAAACAGACTGCGCACCTCGCCGCGCTTGCGATCGATGAGCACGCGCAGCGACGCGAAGCCGTCGGCGGTCGCGATGCCGGCGCCGACCAGCTCCCACAGCGCCTCCTCGACGTCGCCGGGTGGCACCGCCATCGCGTGCACCAGATCGCCGAGGAACGACGCGCCGGCCTTGCCGAGGTGCGCGCGTACGCGCGTGGCGAGCGGGCCGAGGATCGGATCGTCGATCGCGCCGACGGCGGCGGCCGCGCGCAGCCAGCTCGCGTCGCGGCGCAGGAACAGCGTGAGCGGCGCGGATCTTGACGGCGCGACGCGGGTTTGCTTTTCGGGCTTTTCGGGCCTGGCCAGCGGGGCGCTGGGCGGCGCCGGCGGGTGCGGCTCGAGCGCGACGAGCTCGTCGAACGTAGCCAAGGCGGAGATCGGCGGCGTGATGCTCGGATCGCTGCCCCGCGCGCGCACCGGCGGCTCGGCGGCGACCGCGTCGGGCTCTTCGGCGACGGTCACCTTGCGGGGCGACAGCCGACACCACGAGATGTGCCCCGCGAGGCACATCTGATCGAGCCACGTCGCGTCGTAGCCGTGCAGGCGCGCCGGCAGGATCTCGCGCTCCCACGCGCCGGCGGCGGTCTCGAAGCCCTGGAGCTGCTCGACGACGCGCGCCAGGCCATCGGCGCCGATCACCTGCGCGTGGCGCGACACGCGCTGCCAGCGCAGGAGGAAGCGCACCAGCGCGGCGGCCGACACCGGCTCGATCTCGCGCCGCAGCCGGGCCAGCGTGAGCCGGTGGATGCGCGCGAGCACGCGGCGGTTGCACCACTCGACGTCGTGGAGCAGCTCGGTGTCGCCGGACTCGACGACCGCCTCGCGCACCGACACGCCCGTGCGGCGATGCGGGGCGGCGTGCTCGGTGAACGAGCCGCGCAGGATCGCGCCGTCGCCCTCGAGCGCGAGCAGCGCGCCGAGCACGTCGGTGATCGGCAGGCCGAGCTCGGCGGCGAACCACCGCGCGCTGACCGGGCCGCGATGATCGAGGTGCGCGCCGACGATCTTGCCGATCGCCTCCTCGCGCGGCGGCCGGATCGCCCACGCGGGCGTCGCCAGCATCGGCGCGCACGCGACGTCCTCGCCGAGCAGGTTCCGGATCGCGCCGATCCGCTCGGTCGCGACCCACGCCCGGGCTGGAGGCTCGCCGGGCGGGCCATACGTGACGTGACACGCGCGCCCGGCGGCGCACAGCGCGTCCATCCAGGTCGCGGCCTCGAGCGCGAACGCCAGGCCGAGCTCGTGCGGCACGAGCCACATCGCGAGCAGCGCGTCGTGCAGCTCGTCGACGTCGCGCACCGTCGGGGCGACCTCCTCGGCGGCCGCCGCGATCGCCGACGCGTCGAGCGCGCCGACGCCGTCGACCGGATCGTTGGGCAGCCCGCGCCGGAGCTGCACCGCGCGCGTGCGGCGCTCCTCGAGCGGGGCGTCGTCGAGGTACGCGTACGGGTTGGCGTTGATCAGCTCGTGCGACAGCGGCGACGGCTCGACGGTGTCGCGCGCGATGATCTGGATCTCGCCGCGCTCGAGCTGCTTCATCAGCGCCTCGAGGCCCTCGCAGTCCATCGCCTCGACGAGGCAGTCGCGGACGGTCTCGAACACCAGCGGGTGGTCGGGCACCTCGCGCGGGCCGACGATGTTCTCGCCGCACGCGACCGCCTGCGGGAACACGACCGAAAGCGTGTCGGCAGCGCGCATCTTCACGAGGTGCGGGGCGATCTTCTTGCCGGCCCGGCGGCGCAGCACGGTGAGCGACCGGGTGACGTTCCACCGCCACCGGATCTCGAACATCGGGCGATCGAGCAGCGCCTGGACGAGCGTCTCGCGGGTCTGGTGCGACGGCAGGAACGCGAACACGGTGTCGAGCGGGAAGCTGTGGGGCTGGCCGAGCGAGATCACGATGCCGTCGTCGGTGGCCGCGGCCTGCAGCTCGAAGTCGAACGTCACGCAGAACTTCTTGCGCAGGGCCAGGCCCCACGCGCGGTTGATCCGCCCGCCGAGCGGCGAGTGGATGATCAGCTGCATCCCGCCGCCCTCGTCGAAGAACCGCTCGGCGATCAGCAGGTCCTTGCGCGGCAGCGCGCCGAGCTGGGCGCGCGACGCGCCGAGGTAGGCGACCGACTGCTGGGCCGCGCGCAGCGACATGCTGGCCTCGGCGGCGAGCCACGCGGCGATGTCGTCGTCCGGATGGCCGTCGGTGAGCCGCGTGTCGATCTCGCCGCGGAGATCGCTGACCTCGTCGGACAGCTCGCGCGTGCGCGCCGGTGCCTCGCCGACCCAGAACGGGATCGTGGGCGGCTGGCCGTGGGCGTCCTCGACGAGCACGCGGCCGGCCTCGACCCGCCGGATCTTCCACGCGGTGTTGCCGAGCTGGAAGATGTCGCCGGCCGAGCTCTCGATCGCGAAGTCCTCGTCGAGCTCGCCGACCTTGAGCTCCTCGGGCCACTGCACGACCGCGTAGTTGTTGTTGTCGGGGATCGCGCCGCCCGAGGTGATCGCCGCGAGCCGCGCGCCGCGGCGGCCGCGCAGCATGCCGGCGATGCGATCGCGATGGACGTGCGCGCCGAACCGCCCGCGCCGCCCCGACACGCCCTCGCTGACCATCTCGAGGATCTGATCGAGCTGGAGATCGGTCACCGCGGCGTACGGCGACGCGGCCCGGATCATCTCGACAAGCTCGTGCTCGGGAATATCCTCGGCGGCGCAGGTCGCGATGATCTGCTGCGCGAGGATGTCGAGCGGGTGCTCGCGGATGCGGACCTCGTCGAGGTTGCCCCGGCGCACGCCGCGCACGAGCGCCGCGCACTCGACGAGCTGATCGCGGGTGAGCGCGAACATCCGGCCCTTGGGCAGGCCGCCGAGCGAGTGGCCCGAGCGGCCGACGCGCTGGAGCAGGGTCGCGATCGAGCGCGGCGAGCCGATCTGGACGACGAGATCGACGGAGCCGACGTCGATGCCGAGCTCGAGCGACGCGGTGGCGACCGCGCACTTGACCTGGCCGGTCTTGAGCCGCTGCTCGGCGGCGAGCCGCAGCGGGCGCGACATCGAGCCGTGGTGCGCGACGACGTGCTCCTCGCCGAGCCGCTGCTCGAGGGCCGCGGCCGCGCGCTCGACCAGCCGCCGCGTGTTGACGAACACGATCGTCGTCTCGTGCTCGGCGACGAGCGCCGCGATCCGATCGTAGACCCGCGCGAACTGCTCGTTCGACGTCACCGCGGCGAGCTCGTCGTCGGTGATCTCGATCGCGAGATCGATCGCGCGGCGGTGGCCGCTGTCGACGATCGCCGGCATCGGCCGCGTCGAGCCGACCAGCAGCCGGCCGATCCGCTCGATCGGGCGCTGGGTCGCCGACAGCCCGACGCGCACGGGTGCTCGCCCGGACGTCTGCACGACGAGCCGGTGCAGCCGCTCGAGCGAGAGCGCGAGGTGCGCGCCGCGCTTGTCGCCCGCGATGGCGTGGATCTCGTCGACGATCACCGTGCGCAGGTGGCCGAGCGCCTTGCGGCCGCGCTCGGTGGTCAACAGGATGTAGAGCGACTCGGGCGTGGTGACGAGGATGTGCGGCGGGTGCTTGCGCATCCGCTCGCGCTCGCCGGGCGGGGTGTCGCCGGTGCGCACGCCGACGCGGATCTTGGGGAACTCCACGCCGCGCGCGGCCGCGTAGTCGGTGAGCTCGCGGAGCGGCTGCTCGAGGTTGCGCTGGACGTCGTTCGACAGCGCCTTGAGCGGCGACAGGTAGAGGATCTCGGTGCGCTCGCCGAGCGGCGCCTCGAACCCGCGGCGGGCGAGCTCGTCGAGGCACGCGAGGAACGCGGCGAGCGTCTTGCCGGAGCCGGTCGGCGCGGCGATCAGCACGTCCTCGCCGGCGGCGATCCGTGGCCAGCCGTCGCGCTGCGGGTCGGTGGGCGCCCCGAACCGTTCGCGGAACCATCCGGCGACCAGCGGGTGAAAGCCGTCGAGCACGTCCATCGCGGGGCCTACTCTAATCCGATACGGGAACACCTGTACAGTATTCGGCGTCACCGGCTGCCAGGTACGCGACGGCCGTGGTCGAGTGGTAGGCGATCTGGGCGTCGCTGTAGCGATGGGTGCGGCCGATGGCGCAGGCGTCGCGCACGGCGACCCACGCCCGCCAGGCGAGCGGATCGCGGGGCGGGTCGCAAGCAGAGGTGCAGGTGCAGGCGCGCGCGAGCGGCTCGCGGTGCGGGGGATCGCCGTCGATCGCGACGATCGCGCGCAGCCCGAACCACTGCCCGTAGATCGGATGGACGAGCAGCCCGCTCGGGCTCGGCGCCGCGAGCCCGGTCGCGATCGCGATCCGCTGCACGGGCACGTAGGCGCCGGCGTACGTCCGGTGCGCGTAGATCGCGCCGAACGCCTCGAGCGCGCGCTCGACGTGGCGATCGAGCGGATCGGGCTCGTCGCGACGAGCCGCGAGGAACCGGGGCCACAGCGCGCGCGTGTTGCCGATCAGCAGCCCGACCCGGCGATCCGGCAACGGGAACCCGTCGAGCGCGTGCGCGCGCAGATCGAACGCATGGACCACATCGAGGCCGGCATCGGCGAGCGCGCGATCGAGGTCCACGGGTACCATCCTACCGTGCCCGCGCCCCTTCACTCCGAGCGCATCGCGCGCGGTGACGCCGTTCCATCCCGCTGGCTCCTGTTCACGCACGGCATCTACGGCGCGGGCATGAACTGGCGTGGGATCGCTCGCAAGATCAACGAGCGGCGACCCGAGTGGGGGTGCTGCTCGTCGATCTCAGCCAGCACGGCCGCTCCGGGCCC
>JAPLLF010000073.1 GCA_026387715.1 Pseudomonadota bacterium | reverse complement strand
CTGGATCGCCAGGCGCTGTTGATCCTCGTCGATGTCGCGCTCCAGCGCGGCCCGGGCGCCCTGGCGGTAGTGGTCGTCCGCGAGCCGCTTCCGGAGCTCGAGATCGCTGTCGCCGTCGAGGAACCGCTGGGTGATGACGCCGAGCTCGCGCGCGCTCGCCACGCGGTCGCGCGGCAGGGGCGCCGTCGCCCGGGCGCAGAGCCGGTCGAGCTCCGGGCTCACGTTCGGATCCTCGTCCGAAGGGCGCAGCGCCTCGTTGGCGCCGTCGCGCGGCACGCGCTCGTAGGTCAGGATCTCGAACAGGAGGCACCCCAGCGCGTAGATGTCCGCGCTCGCATCCACCTCCGCGCCACGGCGCCGCTCGGGGGACATGTACCGGAGCGTGCCGATCACGGTGCCCGGCGCGGTCACGTCGCGCTCCGCCGACGGTGGATCGTTCGTCGCCTCGGACCAGGGATCGATGTCGCCGATGATCTTGGCGATCCCCCAGTCGAGCACGAAGACCTCGCCGAAGTCACCGAGCATGATGTTGGACGGCTTGATGTCGCGGTGCAGGATGCCCCGGGAATGCGCGCGCTCGATCGCCATGCAGACATCGACGAAGGCGCGCAACAACGCCTGGCGGGTGAACCGGGCGACGATGTCCGGGTCGCCGAGCGCCAGCTGCTCGAGGATCTTGCCCAGGGTCATGCCGGTCAGCCGCTTCATCACGAAGTAAGGCAGGCCGCGTTCGTCGTGCGCGAGCTCGTGGACGGGCGGGATCGTCGGATGATCGAGGCGCGCCTGGATCTGGGCCTCGCGGAGAAACCGGCTGATGTGCAGCGCCGATGGCGAGTCGGACCGCATCCGCTTGATCGCGACCTCCCGGCCGAGCACGTTGTCGTGGGCGGCCATGATCTCGCCCATGCCACCCTGGCCCAGCTTCTCGAGGATCCGGTAGCGCTCGTCGGGCAACGGGACCGTCGCCGCGCGATGCGGTCCGCGCATCGGTCCGGACGTCGTCGGGGCGTCCGAGTCCGCATACGCGCCGGTGCGGCTATCGTCGCTGTCGTTGGCCATGATGCGAGATTGTCGCATCACCAGCTCGACCGCTCAAAAACCGGCAAAAACCGGACGAAGTATCAGGCGACGACGAGATTGACGAGCCGGCCCTTGATGTAGATCTCGCGCTTGATCGTCTTGTCGGCGAGCAGCGGCACGATCTTCGGGTCGGCCTTGGCGGCCGCCAGGATCTCGGCCTCGCTCGCGTCGGGCGCGACCTCGATCTGCGACCGCAGCTTGCCCGCGATCTGGATCGCGATGACCATCGTGTCCCGCGCGAGCTTGGCCTCGTCGAAGCTCGGCCACGGCTCGTACGCGATCGTCTTGGTGTAGCCGAGCCGCTGCCAGATCTCCTCGGCGAGGTGCGGCGCGAACGGCGACAGGATCTTCACGGAACGCCTCGAACCACGCGCGCGGGATCGCGGCCGCCTTGGTCGCCTCGTTGACCAGCTCCATCATCGCGCTGATCGACGTGTTGAACTTCAGGTCGGTCACCGACAGCGTGACCTTCTTGATCGCGGCGTGCAACGCGCGCTCGAGATCCTTGTTGTCGGTCGGCGCGTCGGCCGACACCTTGCCGGTCAGCGACTCGGTCTCGGGATCGACGAGCAGCCGCCACGCGCGGTCGAGGAACCGGCGGGTGCCGGCGACGCCCTCGGTCGCCCAGTCGACGCCGTCCTCGAGCGGCCCCATGAACAGCTCGTACATCCGCATCGCGTCGGCACCGTACTCCGCACACATGTCGTCGGGGTTGACGACGTTCTTCTTGCTCTTGGACATCTTGTCGGACTTGATCTCGACCGCGAGGTCCGTCCCCTTGACGACCCAGCCGCCATCGCGCGGCTCGACCTCGTCGGGGTGGTAGTACTTGTTCGCGACCGGATCGCGGAACGACGGCTTGTGGATCATGCCCTGGTGGAACAGCCGCTGGAACGGCTCCTTGGTCGACACCAGGCCGGCGTCGTGGAGCACCTTGTGCCAGAACCGCGCGTACACCCGGAGCTGCCACGCGAGAACACCGCGCAATCCATCCCGACGACGTAGTCGCCATGATCCGACAGGCAGACCCCGATGAAGCTCGGCGCGAACTCCGGGCTGTGATCGATCCACTCGCCACCCTCGTTCTCGAGGATCTTGCCCGTGCCGAAACCTCCCACCGCGACGAAGCGATCGGCGTCGGCG
>JAPLLF010001043.1 GCA_026387715.1 Pseudomonadota bacterium | reverse complement strand
CGGGAAGACCTCGAGCATTTCATCTTGCCCGAGCGTCGAGACCGAAGTTACCCACGTGCCGTGAAGATCAAAATGAGCAACTACGCGCGAAAGCGGCCACTCAAATCTCCGTCGAAGAAGCGCGTTAAGTGACCGGCATTGGCTCTAGGGCGAGCTCGCACCCGTCCCCCTAGCGGCGAAGGCGCGCGAGCTGCGCGACGAGCGCGGTCGCGATCTCGTCGGCCGCGGCGGGCGACGCGGTGGGGAGCGTGTAGGTCGATCCCGTGCGTGGGGCGATGAGGAGGGTGGAGCCCGCGGCCTCGATATGGACGAGGTCGTCGAGCGCGAACCTGGCGGTGCGCGTGCGCAGGCCGCGGGCATCGAGCGTGAGCCGCGAGGGCGGGAGCCACCAGCTGGCCACGGCGAGCACGAGCAGGGGGCCCAAGATCCAGCCAGCGGCGATCGTCTCGCTCGCCGCGAGGGTGAGCGCCAGCACGCCGAGCACGCCGAGCATGAGGGCGAGCTCGACCCGCGTCGGTGGGAGCCGCACGACGAGCGCCCCTCCTCGCTGCTCGAACCGCACGCCCGTTCTCGACGGCGCGACGAGCGCGGCCGTGGGAGGCTCGCCTGGCGCGCGGTCGGTCGCGCGTTCGCCGGCTTCGATCGTGAACGTCAGCGCACATCGCGCGCAGGTGACGGGCCGGCGATCCCCGGTGGGCGTCCGGGAGGTGTGGCACCGCGGGCAGGTCAGCCCGCGCATCACCCCGCGGGTCACGAAAAGCGCACGGCGGCGCGCACGATCGCCGGCGCGGGCAGGCCGCCGTCGCGGTACGCCCGCGCCATCGCGTCGAGGCTGCCGTAGCCGACCGCGCGCGCGACCTCGCCCACCGTCGCGTCGGGCGCCGACGACAGCAGCACGGCGGCGCGCAGCCGGAGCACGCGCATCGTCTCGCGGAAGCCGCCGCCGAACATCTGGAAGTCGTGCGTGAGGTCGCCGAGGTCGCGCCCGAGCTGCCGCAGCGACAGCCGGGTGAGCACCGAGAGCTGCTTGATCGCCGTCGCCGTCGCGTAGTCCTCGTAGAGCGGGCGCAGCGTGTCCCACAGGCGCTGGTAGCGCGGCGGCTCGTGGTCGGGGCCGGCGAGATCGTCGCCGAGGATGCCGGCCGACGTCAGCGCGCCGAGCAGCGAGCGGACGTGGCGCCCGAGCTCCTCGACGGCCGTCGCGACGCCGTGCGCGGCCTCGATCGCGCGGTAGGCCTCCCACGGAGCAGCGATCGGGCCGGTGAGCGGGCCATGCCGCAGGCCGATCGGCACGCGCAGCGCGCGCACCGGCACGCGCAGCTCGACGATCACGGCGTGCGCGCCCGAGCTGCGAAACGTGATCGCGCCGCGCGCGACGCGATCGAACTCGCGCTCGTCGAGCACGAGCAGCGCGGGGGTCGACATCGGCACGCCCCCGACGACGAGCTCGCCGGTGAGCTGCGCGTAGAGGTGCGCGAACGTCGCCGTCGTCGCGCCCTTCGCCGGCGGCGCGAACCGCGTGTCGTAGACCAGCCGCTCGCGCCGGATCACGTGTGCGCGGAACGACCGATCGAGGAACACCGCGGTGCGGAGCGTGCTCCCGCCGAACGTCCGCGCGCTCGCCGCGAACAGCATGCCGAGCTACGGACACTCGAGGACGTCGGTGCACGCTTGCTTGCGGCTCACGCACTCGGCGTGGCGCACGACCTTCGCCACGTTGTCCGCGACGTCGGACTCGAGCACGCCGCACGCCGCGACGCACTCCTTCTCGTCGAACGCGATCTTGTTGCCGGTCTGGTCGACGCAGTCCGCCTCGCGCTTGCAGATCTCGCGGCAGCGCTGGCTACGCGGCTGGGTGCACGCCGGCGCGATCAGCGCGATCAGCGCGATCAGCACCGCAGGAACGATCGACCGAGACGACACGCCCGGACGATAGCAAGGCTCACAGGTCTTCGGTGGTCTTGACCATCTCGGCGACGAAGTCGCGGCGGATGCGGATCAGGCTCGGCTGCTTGCCCGGGGTGAGCACGCCGACCGTGGTGCCGGTGCCCGTCGGCGTCGAGCCGCCCACCGCATCGGCGTCCATGTTCACCACGCACTGCTTGCCGGCCTTGGTCGCGCGCGCGCAGTCGTCGGTCACCAGCTGCTCGGCCGACTTCTGGGTTTGTTTGATCGGCTTGATCGGCGCGGTGGGCTGGTGGTCGGCGAGGGCGGCGGTCGCGGTCAACGTCAGGACGAGCGTGGCGATCATCTGCTTCATGCCTGGAAGACACCCGGGGCGTGCCCAGGTTGCATCATCACCCGGCGGCGCCGCTATTCTTCCCTACGTTCCGCGAGCTTACGTTGGGTGTCACGCCAGGTAGCGAAGTGTCGTTCGATCACCTCCTTGGCGGCGCGCGCGTGGGCGAGCTGGACGCGCGCGCTGTCGACGACCGTCGTGCGCTGCTCGTGGGCCGCGACGACGCGCGCCAGGGTCACCTGCGCCGCCGCCAGCTCGGCCCGTCGGCGCGCGAGGTAGCGCTCGCGCATGATCAGCCCGTCGGGTGTCGACCCGAGCGCGCGCGCCCGGGTCGCGTCGATCGCCCGCGTGAGCTCGGTGATCTTCGCGCGCGCGCGCTCGACGGCGTCCTGGGTCGCGCGCGCGTCGTGGGTCGCGGCGGCGAGCTCGCCACGGCGGCTGCGCTCGTCGCGATCGCGCACGTCACGCACCGGGCGCAGCCGGTAGTCCGACACCGCACCGATGTTACACTGCCGCGGTCATGGTCGATGTCGGCGCCGCTCCGATCGATCGCTACGTCGTCCTCCAGCACCTGTCGGAAGGCGGCATGGGGGCGATCTACGTCGGCAAGAAGCTCGGCGCGGGCGGCTTCGAGATGGAGGTCGTGCTCAAGCAGCTGCTGCCGGAGTTCACCCAGCAGGAGGAGTTCATCGATCTCTTCCTGCGCGAGGCGAAGCTGTCGGCGACGCTCGACCACGCCAACATCGTCCACACGATCGACCTCGTCACCGCGGGTGGCGAGTACTTCATCGTCATGGAGTACCTGCCGGGTGGCGACCTCCGGACGCTGCTCAAGCGCGCGAAGCGCCGCGGCCGCCGGTTCTCCATGGCGGCGGCGATCTACATCACCCGCGAGGTGCTGTCGGCGCTCGCCTACGCGCACGTCAAGCGCGACTTCAGCGGTACGCCGCTCAAGCTGATCCATCGCGACGTGTCGCCGTCGAACATCCTCGTGTCGTACGCCGGCGAGGTGAAGCTCACCGACTTCGGCATCGCGAAGGCCGCGACGCACACGTCGCTGTTCTACAAGGTGAAGGGCAAGATCGGGTACATGTCGCCCGAGCAGGCGCGCAGCGAGACGCTCGATCACCGCTCGGATCTCTACTCGCTCGCGGTCTGCCTCTTCGAGATCCTCACCGGGGAGCGGCTGTTCGTCCACGCGGGCCTGACGACCTCGGCCGAGGAGATCTACTCGCAGCCGGTGCCGTCGCTGATCAAGAAGGTGGCGGGCATCCCACCCGAGCTCGATGCCGTGATGCAGCGGGCGCTCGCCATCGATCCCGCCAAGCGATACCAGACCGCGGGCGAGCTCAACGAGGCGCTCACCCGCTGCGCCCATCGCAACGGCCTCCTGGTCTCGGCCCCCGAGCTCGCGCGCGAGCTGCTGGAGGCCTGCGGTTCGACGGACCTGTGGCGCGACGAGGACGACGACGAGGAGCTCGAGGAGCCCCAGCCGCGCGCCGGGACCGCGGTGATCGGCGACTACGACTACGACGATGACGAGGACGACGATGGCGTCGACGTCGCCGACGACGACGAGCTCGAGGTGGCGCGCGGGCGCGATGACGGCGGGCTCGCGCCGCTGTCGAAGATCCCGGCCGTGATGGCGGCGCTGCGCGCGCCCATCCTGCCCACGAATCAGTTCGCCGACCGCCCCAAGACCGAGGTCGGCAAGTTCCAGGGTGTCGAGTTGACCTCGATCATCAACATGATCGATCTCGAGGACCAGCACGGCCAGCAGACGCCACCACCACCGCGAATGATCGACTCTTCGCCGCTGGCGCCCCCACCCGCTCCCGCGCGGTCGATGCCGCTCCCCGAGCCGCCGGCCTGGGGCCCGCCATCGCCGCCGTCGCCGCCGCCGCAACCGCCGCCGCACTATCCCACCCCCTATCCCATGTCACCTCCGATGGCGCCGCCGATGGCGCCCCCGATGGCCTCGCCGATGGCGGTCCAGCCACCAGCTCCGGCGCGACCACCCCCTCCGATCCGCTCGAACAAGCGCACGCGGCTCACGCCGATCGTCGTGATCGTGGCGATCGTGCTCGCCGCGGGCGTCGCGACGCTGGTCGTCGCCCTGTCGGGCCCGGATGTGGGCAGCGTCGAAAAACGAAAGTAGCGAGGTATTTACAGTCGGAGACCCCTACGGCTAAGCTGGCCCAGTCAAAGCGATGTCGAAGGATCGGTCCAACGTAACCGCCCTTCTCGACGAGACACCCTCCTATTCACGGCAGAATCAGGGCGGCATCTTCGTCGTGATCAAGGGACCGGACCGTGGCGAGACGGCCCGCCTCACGAGCGAGCCCGTCTCGTTCGGGTCCGATCCGCGGTGCAGCCTGGTGCTCACCGACAAGACCGTCTCGCGCAAGCACCTCGAAGCCCAGCTGATCGGCGAAGAGGTGATGATGATCGACTGCGGATCGACCAACGGCTCGTTCATCCAGGGCTCCCGGTTCGAGAAGATCTCGATCGGGTTCGGCTCCGAGGTGAAGCTCGGTCGCACCGTCATCAAGTTCCTGCCCGACGAGGAGATCGTCGAGCCGACGCCCTCGGCGCAGATGTCGTTCGGCTCGATCGTCGGCGGCGACACCAAGGTCCGCCAGATGTTCACGCTCCTCGAGGACGTGGCGAAGACCAACGCGACCGTCCTCATCGAGGGCGAGACCGGCACCGGCAAGGAGCTGATCGCCGAGGAGATCCACAACCACTCGCCGCGCCGCGACGGCCCGCTGGTGGTGTTCGATTGCGGCTCGGTGCCGCGCGAGCTGATCGAGTCGATGCTGTTCGGCCACGTCAAGGGCAGCTTCACCGGCGCGATCACCGATCGCCGCGGCGCGTTCGCCGAGGCCAACGGCGGCACGATCTTCCTCGACTAGATCGGCGAGATGTCGCTCGATCTGCAGCCGTCGCTGCTGCGCGTGCTCGACAAGCGTGCCGTCCGCAAGGTCGGCTCGAACACGTACGAGAAGATCGACGTCCGCGTCGTCGCCGCGACCAACCGCGACCTGCGCGCCGAGGTCGCCAAGAAGGCGTTCCGCGAGGATCTCTACTACCGCCTGGCGGTGATCCGCGTGAGCGTGCCCCCGCTGCGCGAGCGCGGCACCGACATCCCGCTGCTCATCCAGCACTTCGTCCAGAACTTCGGGCCCGGGCTGACCGTGTCACCCGAGGACATGGCGCGGCTGGTTCGCCACAGCTGGCCGGGCAACGTCCGCGAGCTCCGCAACGTGATCGAGCGCTCGTGCCTGCTCGCCAAGGGGAGCACGATCAACCTCGAGGACGCCCTCGTCAGCGAGGCCTCGCCGTCGCTCGGGATCCGCACCGACCTCCCGTTCAAGGAGGCCAAGGGTCAGCTCGTCGAGATGTTCGAGCGCGAGTACATCGAGGATCTGATGCGCCGCCACAAGATGAACCTGTCGGCCGCGGCGCGCGAGGCGCAGATCGACCGCAAGCATCTCCGCGAGCTCATCCGCAAGTACGGTCTCGACCCACGCCAGGCCGTCGGCGGCGAAGAAGCCGAAGACGACTAGCCGACGTCGCCGTTCGCGGCGACGGTCAGGAAGCTCGATGGGAGTCGGCGATCATGCGTGATCGTCAGCGCGTGATCACTCGACCTTCACGCGGACGGACAGCCGGGTGTCCTTCACGGTGAGGTCGAACTTGCGACGCTGCTCGGTGACCGCGTCGTAGATCTCGATCACGTGCGCGCCGAGATCGACCTCGATGCGTTCGGTCGGGCACAGCATGCCGGTCGGCTTGCCGTCGGCGAACACGTAGTAGCGGTTCGGCGCGCACTTGATGACCTTGATGCCGGCGGGGCCTCCCGACGGGGTGACCTCCTTGAGCGGGATCGTGAACGAGCCGTGGCCGTCGACCTGCGCGATGTAGAGGTCGTGCCCTGGGAGCAGGAGCGCGACGTTGTGGCGATCGTTGCTGCCGGCGAGGTTCGCGGGCGTGACGCCGACGTCGCTGCCGTCGAGGTAGACGTGTGCGCCCTTCGGCGTCGAGTCGATCACGAGCTTGTCGCTCGTCCCCTTCGTCGGGATCGGCGTCGGGATCGGCGTCGGGACCGCCGCATCGCCGGCGACGGTGGCATCGCTGGCGACCATCGCATCGATGGCGCCCGTCGCGTCGGCGCGGAGCTCGCTCGCGTCGAGCGTCACGGTCGCGCCCGCGTCGAGGGTCACGGCGGCGACCACGGCATCGCGCATCGGCGCGGTGGCGGCGTCGCGCGGGATCGCTGCGACCGCCGCATCGACGGGTGGCCCGCCGACCGGCCGTGGCGTGGTCGGCGGCCGCTTCGCGATCGTCGTCGGCGCGTCGGCGCCGGCGACCACGCCGTAGACCTGCCAGCCGATCACGCCGAGGACCCCGAGCCCGACGACGCCGCCGATGATCCACGGCAGCTTGCGCGACGCCTTCGCGGGCCGGGTGTTCTCGACGTCGACCACCGCGGGCTTGGTCGCGGTCGGATAGACCATCGCGATCGGCGGCGGGCCGATCGGTGGGGCAGGTGGGGCGGGCGTCGGCACGGGCATCGGCGTCGGCGCGGGCATCGGCGCGGGCATGGGCGTCGGCGCGGGCATCGTCGACGACTGCAGGACGGTCTCGCTGTCTTCGAGCGACTCGGCGCGGGGCGGCGGCTCGGACGCCCGGAGGACGGTCTCGCCGTCGTCGAGCGATTCGGTGTGGGGTGGTGGCTCGGACGCCCGGAGCACGGTCTCGCCGTGGTCAAGGTCCGACTCGGTTGCGACCGCCATCCCGGGTGACGTCGGGAGCGCCGGGAAGTCGACCTCCATGCCGATCGGCGCGGCGAACGATCCCGACGACAGCGCCGAGAACTCCTCCAGCGCGGAATCGCCGTCATCATCGACGTCGAGCGTCATCGGTGGCCGCGCCGGCGAGGTCGATACGTCGGTCATGCTCGCGGCACGCGGCGGTGGCACGGCCCCGACCAGCGTCGTGTGCGGCGACATGTCGCCGAGACCATCGGGGTTGAACGGCTTCGACGTGGGGGCCCGCGGTAACGCATCGACGTCGCGCGTCGGCACGCGGGGCATCGCGATCGGCGGTGCCGGAGGGGGCGTGCCGACGATCGGTGGAATCACCGGGATGCTGGAGGTCTGCACCCGGGGTGCGCCGATCGGTGGGATCGCCACGCCACCCTTGGGCTCCTGGCCCGGGCGCGGGATCGTCATGCCCATCAGGGTGCCGAGCGGCACGCCCGGGGAACGGACCGACGGTAGAGTTGGTGGCGCGATCGGTGGGGTGATCGGTGGGGTGATCGGTGGTGTGATCGGCGGGGGCGCGACGCCGGGCATCGTCATCGACGGGAGCACGCTGGGATCGTCGAACTCGAACGTCGTGGCGTCCAGCGCCTCCTCGGCACCCGTCCCGATCGAGGTGCTGTCGAGCGCGGCCGACTCGCGACCCAGCGTGCCCACCGTCCCGAGCTCGATCGGATCGACGCGCCGCACCGGCCCGGTGCCGACGTTGAGCGCGACCACGCCCGAGTTGCCGCTCTCGTTGAGCGCGGCGAGGCGCTCCATCGTCTCTTTGACCTGCGCGCCGATGTCCTTGCGGGTGCCGGGCACGGGCGCGACGCGGAGCGCGGCGTCGAGCGCATCGGCGAACGCGCGCGCGTCGGGGAAGCGCTCGAACGGCGAGCGGGCGAGGCAGCGCTGGAGCACGCGCACGATCGGTCGCGGCAGCGGCGGCTCCGGCGGCGGCGCGCTCGTGATCTGCTGGGCGATCGCCGCGGGCGAGTCGCCGCGAAACAGCCGTTGGCCGGTGACGAGCTCGAGCGCGAGCACGCCGAGCGCGAACACGTCGGTCGCCGCGGACGTCGCCTCGCCGGCGATCTGCTCGGGGGCGAGGTACGCGATGCGATTGGCGAGGCGGGCGACGTTCGTCGGCTGGGCCGGGAGGGTCGCTGCGAGCACGCCGAAATCGGTGATCTTGACGTCGCCGTCGGGGGTGACGATCACGTTCGTCGGCGCCAGCCCGAGATGCGAGAGCCCGCGGCCGTGCGCGTAGCCGACGGCGCGCGCGGCCTGGGAGATCAGCGTCAGCGCCCCCCCCGCGGCGAGCGTGGCGCTGGCGAGCCTGGCCTCGGCCAGCAGGCGCATCGCGTCGAGCCCGCCGACGAACTCGACCGCGGTGAAGGTGACCCCCTTGGCGACGCCGAACTCGCTCATGCGCGCGATCCGCGGATGTTCGAGGCTGCCGTACGCGCGGGCGGCGGCCGACAGCGCCTGGGCGCTCGCCGCCGTCGCCGTGAGCTCGGCGTGGAAGCACTTCACGGCGAACTGCCGCTCGAACCCCGCGACGCCAAACACCTTGGCGCGGGAGACCGATCCACAACAGCCGACCCCGATCGGCTCAAGCAGTTGGTAGCGCCCGATGCGCTCCGTTGCCGACGCGTCCTTCACCGAATCGAGAATGTACTCGCAAACTTGCCCCGAGGATCGCGGCCTGGCATCCACAAAACATGGCGAAGGCAGATCGTGGCCGAATCGTTCGCAAGTCATCCCGCGCCCCCTACATCGTGGGTAAAGATGGCGACGTGACGAAGGACAAGAAGAAGTCGTCCGAGAAGGCCAAGGTCGAACCCGAAGTCGAGCCCAAGGCCGAGCTCAAAGCTGAAACGAAGTCCGTGCAGGCAGCGGGCGAACCAGTGGCGACGTCCGACGCCGGGGTCTCCGACGGTACGCCGGCGGTCACCGCCGATGATCCCCCGACGGCGCGAATCGACACGCAGGTCGGGCGCGCCGCGCGGCCCACCGATGAACCAGGAGGCGCGCGAGGCGTGGAGATCGCCGACGAGGTCACCCGGCTCGCCGCGCCACCCCGCGAGAAGCCGAACGTGACCGTCGAGTCGCCCCGGGCGCGCACGATGACGATGTCCCCGAACGACCTCGCGCCGGCGCTCGGCAAGCCACCCGAGATGCCGACCGCGATCCCGCCGATCAACGTCGCGATGGGGGGCGTCGAGGATCCCACCCACATGCCTGGACCCCGCGCGATCCCGGGCGGACATCCCGCCGATCCCGCCGCGGCGCCTGGCCTCGTGCCGCGTGGTGACTCGCGTTCGCTGCGGAACGTCAACGAGTTCGCGCTGATCTACCGCCTCGCGACCTTCGTGATCACGCGCTCGGGCACCATCGGGACCCGCGGCCAGTGGCGGGTAGTCGAATACCCCACCTCCGCGTCGGCGAGCCACGCGTACGCGAAGGAGTGTTCACGATTCGTCTCGGACGGGTTCTCGGACTATCGTGGGTGAGGTGAGTCGCTCGTGACGAAGAAGCCAAAGCCCGCGATCGCCGAGCGCTCGTCGTGGCTGCTCCGGTGGGCGCTCGAGGCCCCGAGCCGGTGGCTGGGCCGTCGCAGCACGATCGGCCAGGACGTCACGGGTGGCGCCGACGGGTTGTCCTATCTCCGCCACCTGGTGCGCGGCAATCGCATCCGCCGGCAGGACGCGTTCGGTCAGGTCACGCCGGAGACGCCGCCGGTCCTGCTGATCCACGGCTTCCTCGGGACGCGCGGCTCGATGTTCCTCCTCGAGCGCCGGCTCGTCGAGGATGGCTTCGTCGTGGTGTCGTTCAACATCGGCACGCTCAACGTCCGCGACATCCGCCGATCGGCGTTCATGATCCACCGCAAGATCGAGCGGATCCTCGCGCAGACCCCATCCCAGAAGATCGACATCCTCGGGCACTCGATGGGCGGCCTGATCGGCCTGTACTACGTCAAGAAGCTCGGCGGCCATGCCCGGGTGCGCAAGCTCGTCATGATGGGCACGCCGCTGCGGGGGACGTGGGTCGCGCTGGCGGGGGTCATGACCCTCGGGTTGTGGTCGACCTCGTCGTGGCAGCTGCTCCCCCGAAGCCGGTTCCTCGACGAGCTTGCCCAGGGACCGATGGACCCGTCCGTCGAGGTCCACACCATCGCCGCCGCCCGCGACTGGGTGGTCCCGCTCCCCACCACCCGGCTGTCCGGGGCCAACGCGACGACCGTTCCGTTGGGCCACTCCAGCCTCGTGGTGGCCGAAGAGGTGTACCGTCGCATCGTTCACACGCTTCGTCCCCCTCATCCTGACCCCACGGGCGAACAGCCCGAGACGGACTGACCGTCGTTTGCTTGCGCCGCGCCTCGTGTCGGAACTAAAATTTTCGAGCCTTTCGACTCCTGGCGGAAATGTCAGGCAATCTGACCTCTGCCCGGTAGCTGCCCTCCCCTCCCATGAGTAATCGTCCCCGCTTCGCACTGCGCTTCATCTCGGGCAAGTACCAAGGTGGGGAGTTCCCGCTCCGGATGAACCGGGAGATCATCATCGGTCGCTCGAGCGATCTCGACATGGTGCTCGTCGAGGACATGGTGTCGCGTCGTCACGCGCGCATCAGCTCGACGGACGCCGACGTCTACATCGAGGACATGGGCTCGACGAACGGCACGTTCGTCAACGGCGAGAAGATCGCCGGCCGGGCCTTGCTCCAGGAGGGTGATCGCATCCTCGTGGGCACCTCGATCATCAAGGTCGTCGGCGCCACCGACGGCGCCGTCTCGCAGCAGTCCGAGGCCGAGGCGCGTCGCCGGCTCGAGGCGGGTGCGCAGCAACGGCAGGCGACCCAGGGTCGACCGATGTCGGGCGTCATCGAAGAGATTCCGCTGCCGGATCTCCTCCAGCTGCTGTCGACGAGCCGCAAGAGCGGCGTGCTCACGATCAACAACGGCGTCTCCATCGGCAAGATCTACATGCGCAAGGGCGCGATCTATTTCTCGACGATCAACGACGACTTCGCGGTGTCGCCCCAGAAGGCGATCTACCGGATGCTCACGTGGTTGACCGGCACGTTCGAGCTCGAGCCGAACGTCGAGATCCAGGTGATGGAAGAGGTCCAGGAGTCGACCGAGGGGTTGCTCATGGAGGGCGTGCGGCAGCTCGACGAGTTCCGCATGATGCAGAAGCAGCTCCCGCCGCTCAACTCGCCGCTCGCGGTGCCGACGCCGCTCGCGGGCAAGCTGCGCGATCTGTCGCCGAGCGAGCTCGACACGTTCCAGCTGGTCCTCGATCACGGGCAGCTGCAGAAGGTGCTCGACAACTTCTCGGGCTCCGATCTCGACGCCGCGCAGAACATCATCAACTTGATGAAGCGCGAATTCGTCGTCGTTCCGTAGGTTCCGTAGTACGACTCGGATCGTGGCCAGCGAAGCGAGCCCGCGAGGTGTGATCCACGAGGCCTCATCGGTGATCTTGCTCCGGCAGGCACCGATCGGGATCGAGGTCTTCCTGCTCCGTCGTCGCAAGGGCGCCTCGTTCATGGCGTCGGCCTACGTGTTTCCGGGCGGTGGCGCCGACCCGGGCGAGGACGCGCGCACGACCGCCGTGCGCGAGCTGTTCGAGGAGGCCGGGATCCTGCTCGCGCACGACGTCGGGCAGGACGAGACCCTCGAGATGGTCTCGCTCGCGACGCTCCGGCGGCGCGTGCTCGCCGGGGAGAACGCGGCCGCGAACCTCGCCGCCGCCGGCCTCGCGTGGTCGACCGACGTGCTCGCGCCGTGGTCCCACTGGATCACGCCGTCGGTCGAGGCCCGCCGGTTCTCCGCGCGGTTCTTCGTCGCCGAGCTGCCGCCCGGGCAGGTGCCCCAGTTCGACGACATCGAGACGGTCGATCAGGTGTGGGTGTCGCCGGCCGAGGCGCTCGCTCGCGCGGCCGAGCTCCGGTTGCCGCCGCCGCAGGTGCGCACGTTCTGGGAGCTCGCGACGTTCCGGACGATCGCGGAGGTGCGCGCGGCCGCCAAGGTGCGCGAGGACGAGCCGCACCCGATCATGCCGCGGCTGTCGAGCGGGCCGCCCGCGCTGCTGCTCCCGTGGGATCCCGAGTACGGCACGCACGGGACGGGGGAGGGCACGCCGCTGACCTACCAGCCGAGCTGGGCCGTGGGACCGAGTCGCTTCGTGATGGAGGACGGCGCGTGGAAGCACGTCGCACCTGGTTCGACGCCGCCGGGCTGAAGATCGCCGGCGAGGCCGGCGAGATCTCCGTCCCGATCTACGCGGGGCAGCTCGCGTACTGGCGCACCCCGGCGGCGAGCTGGCCAGCCGCGCTGCGCCAGCTGCGCGCGCTCGGGCTGACGCTGGTGTCGACGTTCGTGCCGTGGCGCGTCCACGAGGTCGCGGCGGGCACGTTCACGTGGACCGGCGATCGGGATCTGGCGCGCTTCCTCACCAGCGCGCAGGCGGCGGGGCTCGGCGTGATCCTCCGGCCCGGGCCGCGCGTCGACGACGAGCTGCCGTGTTTCGGGTTCCCCGATCACGTGCTCGCCGAGCCGGCGGTGCAAGCGCGTACGACAAGGGGCACGCCTGTGTGGATGCCGTCGCCACCCCGCGCGTGGCCGATCCCGTCGTACGCGAGCCCGGCGTTCCACGCCCACGTGCGCCGGTGGTTCGCCGAGGTCGCGCGCGTCGTCGGGCCGCACCTCGCGCCCACGGGCGCCGTCGTCGCGCTCGAGGTCGATCACCACGCCAACCGGTTCTATCGCACCGGCGCGACCGATCGGCTCGCCACGGGTGATGGCGATGGGTCCGACGACGAGCCCGCCGCGCTCGCGAGGTTCGCGACGATGCTCGACGAGGTCGGCCTCGGCGGGATCGCGCGGTTTCACGGCGCGCCGCCGATCCATTTCGGCCACCACGAGGCGTGCGCGATCCAGCGCGCGATCGGTGGGCCGGTCGGGATCGCGGCGCACGCGGCGCGCGCGGAGCTCCCCGAGCTCGGACGCCGCGCGCGGGCGACCACGGGCAAGGCCACGCCCCTGCCGTTCGCGAGCGACGTCCAGCTCGGCGTCATGCCGTGGTTGCCGCCGCGGGATGGCGGGCGCGACCAGCTGCTCACGCTGCTCGCCGCTGGTATTCGTGGGTGGAACCTCGTCGGTGAGCTGGAGGCCTCGGCCGGGTGGATCGGCAAGCTGGTCGCCGCGCTGGTCGAGATCGACTGGCCGTCGCTTCGCCGCCGCGCGCCGATCGCGCTCGTCGACACGCGCGCCGATCTGCGGTTCGGGCTCGCGACCTCGGTGCTCGATCCGATCGCCCCGATCGTCGCCGAGGCGCTCGGCCTCGGCCCGGCTGGCGCCGCCGAGCTTGGCACCGATCCGGGCGCGATCGCCGCGCGCCGCTGGCAGACCGCGATCGCCCGCGCGCTCGAGCTCGCCCAGGTCGGCTACGACATCGTCGACGAAGCCGCCGACGACGCCACGCTCGCGAGCTATCGCGCCGTGATCGTGCCGACCCAGGAGCGCGTCGATCGCGCGCTGTGGCACCGGATCCGCGCGCTCGCCGAGGCGCGGCGCTGCGTCGTCGTGATCGGGCCCGGCACGCCGTCGCGCGACGAGCACGATCGCGCGCTCGACGACGCGACCCCGATCCGGCGGCTCGGCCGCATCCGCGCCGGCTCGCTCGATGACCTGCCGGGGCTCGCGAACGACCTCGCGGGCCTCGCCTCGGCCGACGAGCTCTGGCACGTCGAGCGCCCCGAGACCGTCCGGATCTCGGCGCTGTTCGATCGGGAAGAGGTCGCGCGGGCGGTGATCGCGTCGAGCGAGGCAGGCGCCCCGGTGACGGCGATCGTGCGCGCGGTCGGTCGGGCGCTCCGCGATCCGTTGACCGGCGAGCAGCTCGCGATCACCGGCGGCCGCGCGTCGATCGCGCTGCCCGCCGGCGGCGTGCGGTTCTTCGTCGTGGAGCGCTAGACGCCGGTCCAGCGATCGCCGTCGGGCTTGATGATCGCGCCGATGCCGAAGATCAGG
>JAPLLF010001130.1 GCA_026387715.1 Pseudomonadota bacterium | reverse complement strand
GGCTACAGCTCCAGGAGCTCAAGGGCCACGCGCACGTGTTCCACAACGGCGGGATCAACGGCTTCGTCTCCGAGCTCCACACCTACCCGACCGATCGGATCACGATCGTCGTCCTCACGAACACCGAGTCACCGCTCGCGTCGACGATCGAGAAGTCGATCGCGCGGGTCGCCCTCCGAGGCCGTCGCGATCGCGGCGCGCGAGCTGACGGCCTTCGCGGGCACCTACGCGACCCCGGGGATCGGCCATGTCTCGACGGTCATCGTGAGCACCGCGTGGGTGTCGGGGACGCGCGCGAACGCGAAGATCGCGTCGACGACCACGATCTCGAACCGATCGTGACCTCGGTACTCGAGTGGGTAGTGCGCTTGCTCGCGCGGCGCGACGCTCAGGTGATCACCTTCCACGGCGATCCCGAAGCAAGGTCCGAGCCTCCGATGTCGATGGCGACCGCGACGGCACGCCATCGATCTAGCGGCGCGGCGCGACGGCCTTCTTCCCGGGGGCAGGCTCGAGCTTCGGCGCGAGCTTCGTCACGCGCACGAGCACGTGGGCCGTCGGTTCGTTGCCCCGCGTGGTGATGTGACCCTCCTTCCACACGGTGTCCTTGCCGAACAGGATCTTCACGATCTCCACCTTGTGGCCGTGCAGCGTGTACGTCGCACCTTCGACGAACTTGTCGTAGTAAAGGTCCGCGCTGTCGTCGGGAGACATCGACCCGTTGCCGGCCTCCATGCTCATGTAGCCATGAGGATGTTGCTTGTCGCCCTGCTGCACGCCGGGATCGAGCTCGGAGCTGAACGTGATGAAGAAGACCGGATCGTTCTTGTCGTACCAGTCGCCGTTCGAGAACCGCATCTCGTGCACACCGTTCGACGACATCCAGAACGTGTTGACTTCGCCATCCACGAGCGGCTTGTGCGTCGCGCGGGCTTCACAGCCCAGGCGCTCGACGGTCGCCTCGTAGACGAGTGGCTTCTTCGTCGTGACCTTCAGCGTCACGCGATATGGCCCCACGCGCGCGGAGCCGGGCGCAAAGCCGGTGTCGTTGTTGTCCGAGAGCACGGGGAGGCGCTCGGCCTTGTCGATGATCTCTGCGTTGAACCGCGCGGAGATCTCACCCGTCGTCGAGCCGACGCGATCGGGAATGAACTCGCCGTTCGCAGAGATCTTGAGCTTGCCCGCGGTGATGGTCGTGCCGTTCTTGATCTCGTAGCGACCCACGAGCTTGGGGCCCTCGGCGAGCCACTTCGAGAGGCCGGTACCGTTCTGCGCATCCACGCACTCGGGGGCAGCGACGCGCGGCGGCGGCTCGCCTGGATCCGCCACCGCGACCGCGCTGGAGCTCAGGGTGAGGGCAAGCAGCAAGCGATTCGCCATGCGCTGTTCAACGTACATCCCCTTCCAGTGATCTGGCGAGAAACGACGACCGACGGTTCGGCGCCCTGCAAACTGCGGCACCGCGACGAGTTGCGACGAGTTGCGACGAGTTGCGGCGAGTTGCGGCGAGTTACATCAAGTAACTAAGCCACAGCTGCCACGCGCGAAAGTCGGCGCCATCCACCGACGGCGCTCCCGCTGCCGGCGCCGGCAATCCAGAGACGATCTTGCCGAACACAAACGATGTTCCCACGGAGACCTGCTTGTTGACCATGTACTGGGCCAACACGCCGACCGGGATCGTGTAGTTGTCACCGAACGCGTGGCCTGCGCCGAACGGCCCTTTGATTCCCGACGCTACACCGAGCGCGAGCGCCGGGATGACCTTGAACCACGCGCTGACCGGGAACCAGAACTGGTCGGCGTTGGGCTTCGCGGGCGCCGTCGTCGTGCGATCCGTCAGCGCGATGAACACGCTGGGCATGGCCATCGCGTAGAACTTGCCGGCCATGGCGGTGTACTTCACCTTGAACCCGACCTTCAGATCGATCTCGTTCGCGCTGGCCAGCTCGAGGTAGTGCAAGTCGAGGATGGCGAGGTCCGCTGCGACCGCGAGCGAGCCTCGCATCAAGCTGTAGAGCCCTTCCACGCCGATGTCGCGGCCGACGTTTCGGCAGCCGCCGTTCGTCGGCGGCGTCGCCTTCGCGTCGGTCTTGCCCGTCAAGCACAGGCCGGCGCCGGCCGCACCGCGGAAGCCGTTCAACGCGGCGTTCGAGGTGATGATCCCGACCGTCAGGTCTTTCGTGACGCCGTACGAAACGTCAGGCGCGATCGAGGTCGGCTTGAACAACGGGCTGAGCGGATCGGGGTTTGCCGCGGTTGCGGCCGGCGTGGCGTTCATCGCCATCTCGAGGTTGAGCGAGGCCATGATCCCGCCCTCCTTGAGCACCATCGACACGGGCGGTTTCGGCTTCGCCATCGGCGGCGATGAGGCCTCGACGGGTGGAGCATCGGCGGCAGGTGCTCCGCTACCGACAGCCGGTGCGGCACTTCCAGCGCCGCTTCCTTCGGCACTTCCCGCCGCGCTTCCGGCAGCGTCAGCGTCAGCCCCCACTTGCGCACTGGCGTTGACTGCGGACCACGCCATACAAACGAATGCTCCTACGCTGATCGCTCGCTTCAATGTCCCCTCCTTTTTCCTATTCGGCACGGTAACGTGTTGTTCGCTCGCTCGCGAGTTCGGTGCAGTCGGTTGATCGTGTGGGCAACGCAGTGAACTGGGCCGAGCCACTCGGGTCCGTCGGCGTGCTCGTCAGCCAGTCCGGCTGTTGCCGTTGGCTGCCCACCGCGGCCCGACGATATAGTGAGGCCGAGAGGTGGCATCACGTCGCTCGCGGCGATTATGATGGGGGTGCCAGCCTGCAGGAGAGACCACTATGAACCGTCGTGACTTATTGAAGGGCGGGATCGCTGCGGCTGCCGCTGGCATCGCGATGTCTGGCTGCAAGCAGAGCGGCGGAGGCGGCAAGGGAGGCACGCTCACGGTTGGTGGGCTGCCGGTCACCTGCAACCTCACGCTTCCAATCGCAGCGAGGGCGCGACAGCTCGCGATCGAGTCGGGCAAGGTCACCGGTGTCGGCTTCGAGTTCAGCCGCTACAGCGGCTGGCCCGAGATCAAGGAGTCGCTCATGGCCGGCCAGATCCAGGCCGCGTACATGCTCGCGCCGCTGGTCATGGACCTCACGACCAAAAAGATCCCGCTCAAGATCGTCTCGCTAGGACACCGCTCGGGCGCCGTCATCATGGTGCGCGCGGATTCCGGCTACAAGACGTTCAAGGATCTCGCCGGAAAGAAAGTCGCGATCCCCAGCCGCTTCGCCGTCGACTTCCTGTTCCTTCGCAAGATGCTCGCCAAGGAGGGAATGACGGTCGCCGACGTCGAGATCTCGGAGATGGCGCCGCCCGACATGCCGGCGGCACTCTATGCGAACGCAGTGGACGCCTACTGTACGGGCGAGCCGTTCGGGGCCGCCGCCCAGAAGGCGGGCTATGCCGTTCCGCTCCACATGACCCGCGACGAATGGCCGAACTACATCTGCTGCGTGCTCACCGTGCGCGAGGAGCTCATCCGCGACCAGCCCGAGGTTGTCCAGACGCTGGTCGACTACGTGCACGCCTCGGGCACCTGGCTCGACAAGGCACCGCAGAACCGCGCGAAAGCGAGCGAGATCGCCGCCGCCCGTGGGTATTTCAACCAGGACCCGAAGATCATCCAGTTCGTGATGGAGAATCCGACGGACCGGGTCACCTACGGCGACATGAGAATGATCAAGAGCGAGTTCGACGACCTGATGCAGCTCGAGGTTGCGGCGGGAACGCTCAAGAAGGAGGTCCCGTTCTAGCAGTACGTCGACGAGAGCTTCACTAAGGCGCTGAGGCCAGCCGAGATTTTGATCTGAGGGACGCGTGGTGACCCCGAGCACGATAAGGTGGATGATCGCCGCGGGTGCGCTGCTCGCCGTCGCCGTGGGCGGAGTGGTCGCACTGGAGTCTCGCGCACACACGTCGAACGAGCTCCTGTCGGGGAGCTTCGACCCGCCGCGACCCGCGCCGCCGATCGACCTCCAGGGCTCGAACGGTGCGCGACTGCACCTGGGCGACCAGCACGGCAAGGTGGTCATCCTGGAGTTCGGCTTCACGTATTGCCAGGCGGTCTGTCCGGTCACGCTCGGCCACCTCACCGAGGTGTTCCGCAAGCTCGGCGACGCGGCCCGGGGCGTCCAGGTGATCTTCGTGACGGTCGACCCCAAACGCGACAGCCCCGCGCGACTCGCAGAGTACCTCGCCGCGTTCGACCCGTCGTTTCTGGGCGCGACCGGCACGCCGGACGAGCTCGCTGGCGTCCGCGCGGCCTACGGCGTACTCGCCCAGGAAGTCGCCTCCTCGGATCCGGGGCTCGGCTATCAGGTGAACCACTCGTCGTCCATCTACCTCATCGACCGCGCGGGCATGCTGCGCGCGCTCATCCCGTTCGGGAGACCGGTCGACGACATCGTGCACGACATCAAGCTGGTGCTGGAACTGTGAGGGCGAGCGCGTCATCCACCTTGTCGAGGCTGGCCTCGGCCCGCGACACCCGCGGTCATCGGCTCCGCATCGCGATCGCCGCGATCGCCGCGGTCCTGCTCGCCCTCGTCCTGGCCGCCGCATTCGTCCCGATCGCGGTCGAGTCCCGCGAGGCCCATTACGAGATCCCGAAAGGCACGTGGGCGCGACGCCATCAGGGTCTGGACGTGCAGATCCTGCCGGCGAGGATCGAGCTGGTCGCAGGGGTGCGAGACATGCTGGTCCTCGAGAACCGCGACGACGTGCCTCAGATGTTCGGGCCGACGCTGCTCATGCCCGGGCAGAGCCTCCGGCTACCGTTCGCCGTACCATCGGAGAACGTGTTCGCCTGCAGCGCGCACGCGAGCGGCCAGATGGTGGTCGTGCTCGAGGAGGGCCCCACCACTCCGTGGAGGCGCCTGGTGTGGCGAGTGAGCTCGCTGCTGGGGGGCGGATGACCACCTCGGCCGCGAAGCGATGGCAGCGGTTGCTGCTCAGGAAGGTCGTGCCGCCGGTCATCCTGATCTCGGTGCTGATCGCGATCTGGTGGGTCTGGCTTGCCTACCATCCGAGCCCGATCTTCCCCACGCCCGGGGACGTCGTGCGCGGCACCGCCGAGCTGGTCAAGGACGGAACGATCTGGGACCACATCGGGGCCTCGCTCGCGCGGGTGTCGCTCGGCTTCTCGCTCGCGCTGGTCGTCGCGATCCCGCTGGGCTTGTGGATGGGCCTCTACGAAGTGGTGGACGCGACGCTCAATCCGCTGTTCCAGATCATGCGGCCGATCTCGCCGATCGCCTGGATCCCGATCGCGATCCTCTTGCTGGGCGTGAGCAACGCGTCGCCGATCTTCATCATCTTCATCGCGACCGTGTTCCCGATGATCGTGCAGACCGCCGCCGCCGTGCATACGATCGAGCCCCGGTACCTGCGCGCCGCGGCCAACTTCGGCGTGTCCGGCCCGCGGGTGCTCGTGCACGTCATCATCCCGGCGATTCTCCCGCAGGTCATCGTTGGCATGCGGATCAGCCTGGGCGTGAGCTGGCTCGTGGTCGTGGCCGCCGAGATGATCGCGCTGCGCTCGGGGCTCGGCTTCTTGATCATCGACTCGCGGAATGCGGGAAACCGCTACGACCTGGTCATCGCCGCGATGATCATCATCGGGCTGATCGGGCTCTTGCTGGACGGCTTGATGCGGCTCCTCGAACGGCTCAAGTCGGTGCGATGGCGGTATGTGAAATGACCAAGAACGCTACCGAGAAGATCTCCCTGCGCGGGGTGAAGAAAAGCTTCATCACCGATGACGGACCGCTCGAGGTGCTCGGGGGACTGGACCTCACGGTCGCGACCGGCCAGTTCGTCGCGATCGTCGGTCCCTCCGGCGCGGGCAAGACGACGCTGATCAACGTCGCCTGCGGCTTCACCCTTCCCGACGCGGGGTCGGTCTTGATCGACGGGGTGCCGCGGCACGGGCCCAGCCGAAAGGGCATCCTGATCTCGCAGCAGGGGTCGGTGTTTCCGTGGATGACGGTGCGCGAAAATCTACTGTTCGCACTGGACCGAGGGGCCAAGGCCAAGAACATCGAGCTCGCGCAGCGCTACATCGATCTGGTGAAACTGCAGGGCTTCGAGAACAGCTACCCGCACGAGCTGTCGGGCGGGATGCTCAAGCGCGTCGAGATCGCGCGCGCGCTCGTCCTCAAGCCCGAGATCCTCTACATGGACGAGCCGTTCTCGGCGCTCGACGCGCTCATGCGCCTGCGCATGCGCACCGAGCTGCTGCGCATCCTCGAGGAGGAGCACCACACCGTCTTGCTCATCACCCACGACGTCGAAGAGGCGATCCACCTCGCCGACCAGATCGTCGTGATGTCCCCGCGCCCGGCGGTGATCCAGGCGACGTTCGCGGTGCCGTTCCCTCATCCGCGGCAGCTGTCCATGCCGGAGGTGCAGCAGCTCAAGGAATCGATCCTCCGCGAGCTCGGCATGTAACCGTGCCGCGAAGGTCGTGGATCGCGTTCGCGGGGCTGATGATCGCGCTGGCCGCGGCGGCGGTCTACGCGGCGGCGACCTGCCACGTGGCCGGCCAGCAGCGGATCCCACCAGCTACCTACGCCGAGGCGCGGGCGGTGGTCGACCGGCGTTGCGTGCCTTGCCACGCGCGGCGGCCGAGCAACCGTGCCTTCCCGATCCCGCCCAGAGGCATCGTCCTCGAGAACGCCGAAGACCTGGCGAGAAACGCCGAGCGCGTGCGCGTGCGGGCCGTTGTCGAGCGCACGATGCCGCTGGCGAACCTGTCGGGCATGACCCAGGAGGAGCGGGACATCCTCGGAAGCTGGATCGAGAGCAGCGCCGCGATCCGCTAGAAGTTTGGTGTTTTTTGCCAAACTTCTAGGAGGTGGCTGCGCTGGCGTTCGGTAGCCAGCTCGGCTTGGCCTCGACTGCCCGCGCCAGCTCCTGCATCGCTGTGAGGAGCTGACGTGCGCGCTGGTAGTTGTGCGCCGGCAAGGTCCGTTTCGGCGTCGGCACGTCGAGCGACGCCGGCTCGACCGGGATGAACGTCGCCACGTACTCGAGCTCGGAGACGATGAGCGAGGCGATGTCGAACACGTCGCCCGGTTCCTCGGCCACGAAGCCGCGACGCAACTCCAGCGCGGCCAGCCCCGAACTGCGCAGGATGTCGTGAAGGACGTCGCAGGTCTGCCACAGCACCTCGAAGACCTCGCGCGGGAACTTTCGCCGCTCGAGCGACGGCGCCGCCGGGAGTTGCACGCCCACAACCCCGAGCAGGCGCTCCGCCGTACCGAGCGCCCGAACCAACCGCTCGTGCGCCTCGGCTGAGGTGAACGCTAGCGCCAGCATCACGTTGAGCTGGCGGCTCGCGCTGAGGCAGCCGTCGAGCACGTCGGAGGCGTCGCGGCCCGCCGCCCGGCGCAGCGGCGCAGCGGTCGGGCGCCGCAACAGGCTCGGGTCGAGGCCGAGCAGGACGCGCGAATCGGACAGGCGCTGACGCGTGCTCTCCAGGACGCGAAACACGTCCGCGGGCTGCGCTCGGGCCGGCGCCGCCGCAACGGGTGGATCGATCGAATGTCCGCCCAGCTCGACGCACAGCTGGTCGGCTTTCCGGTGCACGGTCTGCGCGTGATAGAAGACCTCCCGGGGCGAAGCGTCGCGGATGTGCATGGGCACGCGGATGTCGCGGTTGCGCCCCATCTCCATCCGCAGCAGCTCGATATCCTCGAGAACTTGAGCGATGTACGCGCTCGTGTGCTCCGAAGTGATTTCCTCGTCCTTCATGACTACCGACGAAGATATCATTTTAGCGCGCCAACCGTACATCGGCCGCTCCGCCGGACGTCGGCGCGAGGGGACCGCTGATGAAGCTTGTCGCCGATTACGACGGCTGTCCCTGAACGCCCCAAGGCGCACGACCGTGCGGTTGCCCATGCGGCGCGACGACGATCTCGTCGCCGCACGTCTGGCGGTCAGCTGCGTGGTGCGCCGAGCAGCAGCCGGTCTTCGGCGTGATCGCGGGATCGATCGTCTGGGTGGAGACCTCGAAGCCCTGATCCGGATCAGGGTCCAGACCATCTCCGGATTCTCAGCAGGGACCGCGTACCAATCCTCGTCCACGCGCAGGGCTGTCAGAGTCTCGCTTCGCTGCTCAGCCGACATGCTAGGTTTCCCGTTCAACTGTCGTTGGAACAGGCGAATCGAAAAAAACGATGATGGAGGAGACCAGGCAGTACGAGACCGCGGTTCAGCGGGCCATCCTCGACGCGTTGCCGGCCCACATCGCTCTGGTCGCCCCCGACGGCGTGATCCTCGTGGTGAACGAGGCGTGGAAGCGGTTCGGCGTGGCGAACGTGCTGGCCTCGGCCGACTTCCTCGTCGGACAAAACTACCTCGACGTCTGCGATCGGTCGCACGGCGGCTGCTCGGACGAGGCTGCCGAGGTGGCGACCGGCATTCGGCGCGTGCTCCGCGGCGAGTTGCACGAGTTCAGCCTGGAATACCCCTGCCACTCGCCGCTGGAGCACCGCTGGTTCCGCTTGATAGTGACGCCGCTGCTCGCCGACGCACGGGCCGGCGCCGTGGTCATGCACATCGACGTCACCGCGCGCCGGCTCGCGCTCGAGGAGACGGCGCGCACCAATCGGGCATTGCAGATGCTCGGCCGGTGCAACGAGGCGCTCGTGCGCGCCGGGAGCGAGCGGGCGCTGCTCGCCGAGATCTGCCGCATCGTCGTCGAGATCGGCGGCTATCGCATGGCCTGGGTGGGTTACCCGCAGCACGATGAGTCCCAGACGATCGTGCCCCAGGCCCACGCGGGCGTCGAGGACGGGTACCTCGCCCTGCTCCACCTCAGCATGTCCGTCGATGAACCTGGCGGGCAGGGACCGGCCGGTCGCGCAATCCACAGCGGTCAGCCGGTGATCGTCCCCGACCTGATGCTCGACGACAGCTTCATCTGGAAGGAGGAGGCGCGGGCACGCGGGTACGCCGGTGTGATCGTGCTTCCCTTCAAGGAGCGCGACGCGACCTTGGGCCTGCTGGTGCTCTATTCCTCCGAGGCGCGCGCACTGCCCCCCGACGAGGTCGTCCTGCTGCAGAACCTGGCGGACAACCTCGCCTTCGGCATCGGGACGCTGCGCGCGCGCGAGGATCGGCGGCGGCAGGCCTCGCTGCTCGACAAGGCGCGCGACGCGATCCTCGTGTGCGGCCTCGATCAACGGATCGAGTACTGGAACAAGAGCGCCGAGCGGCTCTACGGGTGGTCTGCCGAGGAGGCACTCGGGCGTTCGGCGCGCGACCTGCTCTATCGCGACGGCGCGGTCGCCCTCGACGCGGCCATCAGCGAGCTCGAGGCGCGAGGCGAGTGGGTCGGCGAGCTCGGGCAGGTCGACAAGAGCGGCCGCAAGCTGGTCATCGAGGCGCGCAAGACGCTCGTGCGGGACGAGGCGGGCCAGTCGCACGTGCTCGCCATCAACACGGACATCACCGAGCGCCGCAAGCTCGAGCAGCAGTTCCTCCGCACGCAGCGCATGGAGAGCATCGGCACGCTCGCCGGCGGCATCGCCCACGACCTCAACAACATGCTCACGCCGATCGTCATGTCGATCGAGCTGCTGCGGGAGGGCGAGAAGGACAAGGACCGCCTCGACCTGCTCGACACGATCGCTTCGTGCTCGGCGCGCGGCACCGACATGGTGCGGCAGGTGCTCTCGTTCGCCCGCGGGGTGGAGGGGCGGCGCATCGACGTGGACGTGCGGCACCTCCTGCGCGACATCGCCAAGATCGCGCACGACACGTTCCCCAAGAACATCGAGATCCGCACGCAGACCTCTTCGGACCTCTGGACCGTGCCCGGCGATCCAACGCAGCTCCACCAGGTGGTGCTCAACCTCTGCGTGAACGCGCGCGACGCGATGTCGAGCGGCGGCCACCTGACGCTCGCGGCCGAGAACACGTCGCTCGACGAGCACTACGCCGGGCTTAGCCCCGAGGCGCGACCCGGACCGCACGTGTGCATCTGCATCGAGGACTCGGGCTGTGGGATGACGCAGGAGATCGTCGACAAGATCTTCGAGCCCTTCTTCACGACCAAGGAGTTCGGCAGGGGAACCGGCCTCGGGCTCTCGACGTCGCTGGCGATCGTGCGGAGCCACGCCGGTTTCATCCGCGTCTACAGCGAGCCCGGGCAGGGCACGCGCTTCAAGGTCTACCTGCCGGCGCAGGTCCGCGCGGGCGCGGAGGGTGGGACGCCGGCCCCCACGGCGATGGTGCGCGGCAACGGAGAGCTGATCCTCGTGGCCGACGACGAGGCGTCGGTCCGCCAGATCACGTGCAGCACCCTCGAGGCGTTCGGCTACCGCGTGGTGGTCGCTACCGACGGCGCCGCGGCGGTGGCCCTGTACGCCCAGCGCGGCGCCGAGATCGCGCTCGTGCTCACCGACATGATGATGCCGATCATGGACGGCCCCGCGACGATCCTCGTGCTGCGCCGGATGAACCCGCAGGTGCGCATCATCGCGGTGAGCGGGCTCACCGCGAACGGCCACGTCGCCAGGGCGGCGAGCGCGGGAGCCGTACACTTCCTCCCCAAGCCATATACGGCGGAGACGCTGCTCCTGACGATCCGGCAGGTGCTGCACGGCTAGCGCTGATCTGCAGATGCCTGGCTCGGTTGGGCGCGGTCGGGCGCGGCAACTCGAACCGCCCCACGTCGAGCTTCTTGTGGATCACGATCGTCCCGATCCCATCCACGTCAGCACCGCAGGTCCACCGGCTCGAGTGCGTGGCAATGGCTCGCGGGCCTGAAAGGGCTCGCGGGTTCGCCGTTGCGACCACGCGGACGGTGACGATCCCGCCGTCGTAGATCGGCGACGATTTCGCCGTCCCGACTCATCGCCTCTCCTCACTTCTTCTTTCCCTTGCGCGGCGGGCGCTTCGTTGCGCCCTCCCCGAGACGCTTGGTCTCGGTCACGACCCGATCGAAGTCGCTCTCGAAGAGGCGGTCCTGCACGATGCGGTACTTCTCGAACTCGCTCTCGGCGTGGGCTCGCGCGATCTCGGCGGTCACCCTGCCGGCGTCTTGCAAGACCTCGCGATCGGTTGCGGCGATGAAGCGGTTCAGCCGCGCCTCCCAATCCTGCATCGTCATGGGGAGCTTGCGCATCGCCATGTCCTCGGCGATGTCGAGGTAGGCGTTCACCAGCCGCGAGAGCTGCGCGAGCTCCGCCTCGGTCAGGTAGTTCTTGGCGACCACCACGTCGAACTTCTGGATCTTGCCGTGGGGAGCGTCGGTCCAGGTGCGGAGCCCCATGTGCTCCTTGTTCGCGTCGGCACGGTCGACGATGACCTCGGCCGCCGTCTGCTTGTTACGGAGCACGCCTGATGATGGGGAACGCGACCGCTTGAACGATGGCCTTCGTGGAGGTCGCACGCGGCGCGCCATGATGGCGATGACCATCGCGGCGTGACGCGCACGACGCACCAGGATGAGGCTCAGCGATCGCGCTCGCGGGTGTCGGCCTCGATGACGCGGCTCACGACGTCGCGCTCGACGAGCTTGCGCTTCTTGCGGGCGGTCTCGCGGAGCGCGGCGGCGGCGAGACGGTCGAGGTCGCGCATCGCGCCGGTGGTGGCCTCGTGGAGGAGCACGATCGAGTCGGAGGCGAAGACCTCGCGGGTGCAGCCGGCGCGCTCCATGCGCATGCGCAAGTACTCGGTGGTGTCCTCCGGGGTGAGCGCGGCGACCTCGAGCCGGTGATGGAGGCGCGAGTGCAGCGAGCGATTACGGCGCAGCGAGAGCCGCTCGCGAAGCTCGGGGAGGCCGACGAGGATCAGCGAGAGCAGCGCGCGACTATCCCATGCGTAGTTGAGCAGGATGTGCAGGTGATCGAGGGTGTCCTGGTGCAGGAGGTGGGCTTCGTCGAGGAGAAACACCGGGTGCACGCGCTCGGCGGCGCGCTCCTCGACGTGGCGACTGAGGGCGTAGAACAGGCTGCCGGCGGTCGCGGCGGGCGAGAGCCCGACGGCGTGGCAGAGCTGGCGATAGAAGTCGCGCCGGCCGAGCGTGGCGTTGTGGCAGTAGGTCAGGCGAAAGCCGGCGGCGGGGATCCGGTGGCGGAGCGCGCGGAGCACGCAGGTCTTGCCGACGCCGGGCTCGCCGACGAGGACCACGGACGCGTGCTCGTCGAGCGCCGTGATGAGCGTCTCGACGACGTCCTGCTTGGAGCTCGGCAGCCAGAGCTCGCCGTCGGGAATCTCCTTCGAGAACGGCGACTCCTTGAGCGCGAAGTGCGCGAGGTAGGGCTGGCTCATGTCAGGCCTCCTCGGGATCGCGGTGGCGGGGTGGGCGCCCGGCGAACTGGTCGAGGAGCGCGCCCGCCGGATCGAACGGCACGCGCTGGGTGCGCGCGGCGACGCGCGGCGCGCGGCGCGTCTTGCCGGCGGCGATCGCGTCGACGGCGCGGAGCACGTAGCGATGGCCGTCGTGCTCGACGACCGGCGGCGCCGTGCCGGTCTTGTCGACGGCGACGGTGACGATCACGCCGGCGAGGAAGCTCTGGTCGAGCTGCCACGGCGTCCCGTCGAGGTCGAGGGTGCCATCCCGCCGGACGCGACGGCGCGTCCGGGTGGTGAGCGCGGCGGCGAGCGTCGGCTCGTCGATGGCGCGGGTGGTGGCGGTCTCCCAGGCGTCGGCGGGGAGCTTGCCGTAGAGGCCGCCGTGCGGGGCGCGCTGGTAGTGCTCGTCGAGGAACGCGAGCAGGCGAGCCTGCACGTCGTGCAGCTGCGTCATGGTGCCGAGGTGATCGAGGCAGCCCTGGCGGAGGGTGCGCCAGAATCGCTCCATCTTGCCGCGCGCGGGCGCGTCGCCCGGGCGGGCGTGGAGGAGCGTGACGCCGAGGCGCTCGCAGGCGAGGCGGAGCGCGTCGCCGCGGTACGTCGAGCCATTGTCGAGATACAGCGCGTCGGGCGCGCCGTGGCGGCGCAGCGCGCCGAGGAAGATGCCGAGCATGTCGTCCTCGCGCTCGCTGTGGTGGGCCTCGAGTGCGATGACGAAGCGCGAGGCGTCGTCGACGAGGCCATGGATCCGCAGCGGCTTGGTGGTGTCGCCGATGCGCAGCGCCGGGCCGTGGCACACGTCGCCGTGCCACAGCGCGCCCGGGTGATCGGCCTGCCACCGCAGCCGCGTGTGGCCCGCGGGCCGATGACCGCGCGGCAGCCCCGCCTCGCGATACAGCCGCGCGACCGTGGAGGCCGACACCGCGGCCTTGGCGAGCCGGCCGTCGGCGACGAGCGTGCGTAGGATCAGCGGCACGGTCGCGCTCGGGTGCTCGCGGCGGATCTCGAGCAGCAGCTCGCGCTGCGCC
>JAPLLF010000970.1 GCA_026387715.1 Pseudomonadota bacterium | reverse complement strand
CAGCGTCCGCGTCCTCGGGCTCGCCGAGGGCGTCGTGCCGTCGAGCACGCGCGAGGATCCCGTGTTGCCCGACGCGGTCCGCGCCCGCCTCGGCCCCGCGGTCCGTCGCACCGCCGATCGCTCGCTCGCCCAGCTCCACGCGCTCCACCGCGTCGTGCTCGGCACCCCGCGCGTGGTGCTGTCCGCGCCGCGCATGGACATCGAGGGCCGCTATCGCGAGCCGTCCGGGGTCCTGTTGGAGGCGCTCGCCGCGCTCGGCCGACCGCCGCTCGGCCAGGGCGCCGTCGTGATCCCCGATCGCCAGCTCATGCGGCAGCTCGCGTTCGAGCCCGCGCGCGCCCACGCGGACGCGCTCCGCGACCGCTGGCCCGTCGACGATCGCGGCCGCCTCACCCGCGCGGCGCTGCACGCGCAGATCTCGCAGCCGTGGGCCGACGACGCGCGCTTTCCGCTGCGACCGGCGGAGATCGCCGAGCCGTCGGTCATGGATGGCTGGTTTCCCGACGGCGACTTCATCGATCTCCCCGGGCTGTCGGAGGAGCGCCCGATCTCCGCGTCCGCGTTCGCGCGCCTGCTCGACTGTCCGCAGCGCTTCCTCTACGAGCGCGTGCTCGGCTGGCACCCGCCGCCCGAGCTCGTCACCGAGGGCTCGATCGACGCGCTGTCGTACGGCTCGCTGTTCCACGCGATCGCCGAGGACTTCTATCGCCTGCACGGCGCGGCGTTCTGCGCGAAGACGGCCCCGCTCGATCACTGGCACCAGGTCGCGGCGGGGTTCGCGAGCCGGCACTTCGCGGCGTTCGTCGACGGCTACCCGCTCGTCGGGCAGGACGTGCAGCTCGCCCACCAGGCCCGGCTGCATCGCGACGTGCGCGCGCTCCTCGTCGCCGACTGGGAGGTCGCGAAGACGTTCGTCGACGTCGAGCGCTCGTTCGGCCCGATGCCCCTGCCGGTCGGTCCCGCGGACGACGTCTCCACGCTCTACGTCCGGGGCTTCATCGACCGGATCGACACGATCGGCGCGACGACGCTCGTGCGCGACCTCAAGACCGGCCGCGCCAAGCCGCGTAGCGAGTCGGAGGGATTCCTGCCCGCCTACGACCTCCAGCTCGGCCTCTACGGGCTGGTCACCCACGTGAACGCGACGACATGGAGCGTGCCGGCGACGATCGAAGCCACGTACGTCTATCCCTCTGACCCGTCCGGCGACGAGCGCAGCTACGCCGACGACTACGACCAGCTCGCGGCCGCGACCGCGTCGTGGATGACGATCGGCCGCGACCTCCTCGTCCACCAGCAGTTCCCCCGCACCCCACGCGCCGAGGACTGCACGTTCTGCGCGTTCAAGCCGGTCTGCGGACCGCACGCGACCGCGCGCGCCGCCGCGCTGCTCGCCGCGCCCCCGGCCTCGCAGGCCTCGTTCGCCGCGCTCAAGATCGAGGCCCCCGAAGATGACTGAGCCCGTCGACCAGGCCGCGCGCGATCGCGCCATCACCACGCGCGAGCGCACCGTGATCATCGACGCCGGCGCCGGCGCCGGCAAGACGAGCATCCTCGTCGCACGCATCATCCGGCTGGTCGCCCCCGTCGACGATGCGCACGCGCCGATGGCGATCCTGCGCATGGCCGCCGTCACGTTCACGCGCCGAGCCGCCGGCGAGCTGCGCCTCCGCGTCCGCGAGGGGCTGCTCCGCGAGCTGACCCACCCCGGGGTGTCCGACGTGCGACGCCGCCGCCTGCTCGACGCGCTGGGCAACCTCGACGCCGCGATGCTCGGCACGATCCACGGGTTCGCGGATCGCCTGCTCCGCCTGCAGCCGATGAAGGCGCGGCTGAGCCCGTCCTACCAGGTGGTCGACTCGATCGACGCGCTCGTCGAGGAGACCGTCGCGTTGCTCCTGCACGCGGTGCAGAGCGGCACGCTGGCCGCCGAGCTTGCGGGGCATCCCACCACCCCACCGACGTACGCCGCGGAGGTCGAGCGCACGCTCCAGGAGGCGCTGCGCTCGGGCATGCTGGTGCGCTCGAAGGAGCAAGATCCGCTGCCGACCCGGGTCGGGCTCGATCTGCTCGTCCGCGGGTTCATCGAGCATCGCGATCGCGACATCACCTGGCAGGGGGATGGGACCTTCGACCACGCCGCGTTCGCCGCCGCTGCGACGGCGTTCGCCACGTCGATGCAGGGGGTCATCGACGACGGCCTGCCCGGCACCCGGTGGCTGATCCGTCTCGAGGAATCGCTGCAGTCACTGCAGACCGAGGCCGATCCGCTCGTCCTCTACGAGCTGGTCGCCCGCATCGCGTCGGGCAAGAAGCGCTTCAAGAAGACCAAGCACTTCGCCAAGAAGTCGGTCGCGAAGGCCGCGTTCGAGGCGTTCACCGACCAGCACGCCGAGCAGCTGTCGAGCCCGCTGCGCGCGGTCATGGCGCGGCGGCTCGCGCGCACGCGGCACGCCGTGATCGTCCTCTACGAGCGGATCAAGGCGCGTCACGAGGTCCTCGACTCGGTCGATCTGCTGCTCGCGCTGCGCAACCTGCTGCGCGACGACCTCGGCGCGCGCGGGTTCTACCAGGGGCGCTTCGATCACCTGCTCGTCGACGAGCTCCAGGACACCGACCCGCTCCAGGCGGAGATCGTCCTCTACCTCGCGGAGCACGCGCCGCTCGCGACCCGCTGGCAGGACGTCGTCGTCGGCCCGGGCCGGCTGACCCTCGTCGGCGATCCCAAGCAGTCGATCTATCGGTTCCGCCGCGCCGACATCGGCATGTACGAGCAGATCCGCACGCAGATCGCGCGGTTCGATCACGTACCGATCACGCTGGCCGCGAACTTCCGCAGCGTCCCCGAGCTGATCGCGTGGGGCAACGATCGGTTCTCCGCGATCCTCGGCCTCTCGGCGACCGCGGTGTTCGATCCCGCGACCGGGCAGGTCTTCCACCAGCCCCAGCAGCCCGCGCGCGCGTCGCTCGGCACCCCGCCGGTCCACGCCCTGTCCTATCGATTCCCCGACGGCGAGCCCGCGAAGGTCGGGCCGGCGCGCGCGCTCGAGGGCGAGGCGATCGCCGCCTACCTCCACTGGCTCGTGTCGGCGAGCGGCCGCGAGATCCTCGATCCCGACACCCACGTCAGCCGCCCGATCCGCTGGGGCGACATCGCGGTCCTCGCGCTGGTCACGTCCAACCTGCCGCACCTGTTCACGGCGCTCGACGTGCGCGACGTGCCCTACGCGATGTCCGGCGGCGTGCTGTTCACGAGCGATCCGCTCCACCGGCAGTTCGTGCTCGGACTCCGCGCGATCGCCGACCGCAACGACGGCGTCGCCGAGGCCGCGCTCCTGCGCCCGCCGTTCTTCGCGATCGACCTCCTCGATCTGGTCCGCGAGCGAGCCCTCGCGACCGACGAGCCGGCCGCGCGCGCGACCGCCGCGCGCAACTGGGTGCAGGAGCTCCGCCGCGATCGGTTCGCGCGCTCGCCCGGGCAGACCGCGCGCATGCTCCTCGAGCAGACCGGCATCGGCCGCGCGACCGCGCTCGGCGCGAACGGCCCGCAGCGGCTCGCCAACCTCCGCCAGCTCTGCGTCCAGCTCGAGCTCATCGCCGCCGCGGACGGCCTCGACTACGACGGCGTGACGGCCCGCCTCCGCGACTGGATCGATCAGCCCCAGCCGCTCGATCCCCCGCGGCCGATCGGCGCCGCCGCGATCCAGGTCCTCACCGTGCACCAGGCCAAGGGGCTCGAGTTCCCCGTCGTGGTGCTGTGGGACGGCATGGGCCTGTGGCGCCCGCACGACGTACCCATCCCGTGGCGCGTCGACCGCGACGGCGCGGGGTGGAGCATGAAGACCAACGACGTGACGTGGGAGGAGCCCGCAGGCAACGCGCTGCTCGCGCGCGAATCCGCGTACGCAGCATCGGAGCGCCGCCGCCTGGTCTACGTCGCCGCGACCCGGGCGCGCGATCTGCTCGTCATCCCCAGACCCGCGTGGGATCAGCCGACCGACAAGTACATCCACGCGACGCTGCTCGCGAACGCACGGCCCGATTGGATCCACGAGCTGGCGCCGTTCGTCGCCGGCGAAGGGGCCGCGTGGGCACCGCCGCTGCCGCCGCCGCGCGTCCACGCCGTCGTCGACGACGACGACCTCGAGGCCCGCTGGAGCGCCGCCCGCGACGCGGCCCGATCCTCGCGACACGCCCCGAGATCCGTCACCGCCCTCGCGAAGGCGCCACCCGTGACGCTGCGGATCGACGACGCCGAGGTCGAGACCCCGGCGCCGCGCGTCGTCCGCATCGGCCGGTTCGGCGCGCTGTTCGGCGACGTCGTGCACCGCGCGATCGGCCTCGTGCTCACGCGCCAGCTCGACGCCCCCGCGGCGGTCGCGCGCGCCGCCTCGACCCTCGCGCTCGCCGATCACCACGCCGAGGCGACCGAGGACGTCGAGCGCGCGCTCGTCGCGCTGCGCGAGGCCCACCTGCTCGACCGCCGCGTCGTGCGCCTCGAGTATCCGGTCGCCGCCCACCGCGACGGCCTGCTCGTCAGCGGCTACATCGATCTCATCTCGGCGGCGGTCGACGATCCCACCGATCGCGTCGTCATCGACTTCAAGACCGACCGCTGGCCACGCAACGTCGACGCCGTGACCGAGGCGTTCCCCGCCTACGTCACCCAGGTGCGGTCGTACGGCGAGATCGTCGGCGCCTCGCGCACCGCGCTGCTGTTCACGAGCATCGGCCGCCTCAGCTGGACGTGATCGGCGACGAGGTCGCCCAGCCCTGCTCGCGAAGTCGATTCCAGGCTGCCTCGATGTGTCCCGGCTTCATCCTCGACCGCTTCTGCTCGCTCCAGCGCTGAACCGCAGCGACGACCGACGCCGCGTCCACGGCGCGTGGTGCGTGGCTCATCACCCAGTGCACGGTGCCGAGGAGCTCCATGCCGAACGGCGTCTCGAAGCCCTCGATCAGCCGGGCCACACGATCCAGCCGTGCCAACGACGCGGGCTCGGTCGCGAGGTGCGCCTCGGCCGCCTCGAGCGCGCCCGGCAGGATCTCGAGCGGCGTCGCCGGTGCGTTCTTGCCGTCGGCGAGGCCGCGCGTGTAGTGCCCCTCGATGTTGCGCAGCGCCTTGCGAAGGTTGTCGGCGTACGGCCCGTAGAAGTGTGGCTTGAACTCGAGGCGTAGCGGCTCGCCCGCCACCTGGAGGAAGTAGGCCAGCTTCTGCACCTCGATGAGAGACAGCCGATACTCGTATCGGGTCGACGCGTACCGCCCCATCAAGCCGAGGACCGCCGCGCGCGCCGACGTCATCTTCGGCGGAGCTCGGTGGTCGATGATCTCGTCGGCCGCAGGTGCGCCGGCCGGCTCGAAGAGCACCACGCGCACCTCCGGAAGCGCGGCGAACGCGCGCTCGATGCGCGGACGCACGTCCGACCAGTCGAGCCCGCCGTTTCCACAACCCAGCGGCGGCACGGCGATCGACCGGATCCCGAACGCGCGCACCTGGGCGACGAGATCACGAAGCCCGGCCTCGATGTACTCGAGCCTGGAGGGGTTCCGCCAATGCTTCTTCGTGGGGAAGTTGAGGATGAAGTGCGGCGACGCGAGGCTCCGCACGACGTGCATGCGGCCCACCTCGACCTCCCCCGCCTTGCACGCCCTGTCGTAGGACGAGAACGCCTCGGGAAACGCCTTCTTGAACTGCAGGGCGAGCCCCTTGCCCATGACCCCCTCCGTGTTGACCGTGTTGACGAGCGCGTCAACCTCGGCCGCGAGGAGGTTCCCTTGTCCGCGCTCGATCGTCATGACGGCTAGGGATAGTACCACTCTGGCTTGATCGTCACAGGTGGCAGGTGGGCCTCCCCGAGGAGGAGCTGCCGCACCCGCTCCGCCGTCGCCGGGGATCGCACGGCGATCGCTTGCACGGCCGTCCACGCGAAGAACTCGCGCACCAGGAACTCGGCCTGACGTTCCTCTTGCACGTCGGTCCAATACTTCCGCTTCATCACGTCCCAGCGCACCTCGCTGAGCTGCGCGAGGTCGTCGAAGTGGAGCGCGTGCGCCAGCTCGGCATGTCGATCGGAGAACGCCCACGCTCGGCCGCGCGCGCAGCCCTCGGCGAGCCGCAGGGCGTCGGCGTGGTTCGGCCGCCCCTCCTGGCGGAGCTCCGCGATCGCCTGGCGGATCGCGGCCTCGGACTTCGCGGCGTCGCCGCGGAACGCGACGTAGAGGTTGTCGACGACGACCTTGTCGCCGAGCTTCTCCTCGAGGACGCGCGCGATCAGGTTGTTGGCCTTGCCGCCGCCGAAGTTCCACCAGCGCAGCCCGTACGCGTCGGCGACGATCGCGCTGTCGCCGGCGCCCTGGGCGCGATACTCGGTGCGCAGCTCGGCGAGCTTGGTCTGCGCGCGCCTGGACCACTCGGGGTCGACGTCGTGCGTCACGATGACGTCGCGGATCGCCTGGCACAGCTCGCGGCTCAGCAGCCGGCCGCCGCCCTGCCAGCGCGCGAGCTCGCCGGAGGGAATCGGCTCGACGCGCACGAGGCCGTGGGTGAAGTCGATGTGGACCGCGCGCCACGGCTTGGCCGCGAGGATGAACGTGAGGTCGTCGGGCTTGGTCTCCGCGAACGTCACGTCGATCGAGCCGATCTCGCTGGTGCCCCAGAACACCTTGAGGTGCTTCGGCGTCGAGAACACCGAGTACAGGTCGGCGAAGTTGCGCCAGCCGTACAGCTTCTCGCCGCGCGGGCCGAGCGCGTAGCGCCCGCCGCTCTCGGCGAGGATGCCCGCCGCGAGCATGTGCTCGACGAGCTCCTTGCGGTCGCCCGCATCGAGCTTCTGGAACGGCGTCGCGCTCGACACCCACGCCCACCAGTCGGCGATCGGCACGCCGCCCTCCATCTGCACGCTCATCGCGAGGATCTGGTGCGCGAGCAGGTGCGCCGAGCGCTGGGCGATCGCGATCGGCTCGACGAAGCCGCGCCGGAACAGCCGGATGATCGCGGCGGCCTGCAGCAGGTGATCCTCCTCGGTGCCGAGGAACGTGCAGTTCGGGTTCTTGCCGTCGCGCCGGCCCGAGCGCCCCATGCGCTGGAGGAACGCGGCGACCGTGGTCGGCGCGTCGAGCTGCAGCACGTGGTCGAGGTCGCCGATGTCGATGCCGAGCTCGAGCACGCTCGTCGCCACGATCACGCAGTCCTGGCCGTCCTGGAACGCGGTCTCCGCCGCCAGCCGCTCCTCGAGCGACAGGCTCGAGTGGGTGACGAACGCGTCGACGCCGAGCGTCCGCAGCCGCTCGCCGAGGCCCTCGACGCCGCGCCGGCTGTCGACGAACACCAGCCGCTTCTTCCCGGGGTGCAGGTGCTGGATCATCTTCGCCGCGTTGTCGGCGCTGCCGACCCAGTCGAGCGCGATCTCGGGCGTCTTGCGCGAGCCGCCCGGATCGACGACGCGGCCCGGGCGCTTCGAGCTGCCCGCCACCCACCGCAGGATGTCGGGCGGGTTGCCAACCGTCGCCGACAGCCCGATGCGCTGGACGTCGCGCCCGCAGAACCGCGACAGCCGCTCCATCACCGACGCGAGGTGGCCGCCGCGGTCGTCGCCGACGAACGCGTGGATCTCGTCGATCACGACCGCCTGGAGCCCGCGGAACAGCCGCTCGGCGGGCACCTTCTTGCTCATCAGCATGACCTCGAGGCTCTCGGGAGTCGTGAGCAGGATGTCGGCGGGCTCGCCGACGAAGCCGCGCTTGTCCGACGCGGTGACGTCGCCGTGCCACTTGAACGCGCGGCGGCCGATCAGGCCCGCGTAGCGCTGGAGCCGCTCCTCCTGGTTGTTGAGCAGCGCGCGGATCGGCGCGACGTAGATCACCGACACCGGCTTCCAGTCCTCGGTGTCCATCCGCGACAGCAGCGGGAAGAACGCCGCCTCGGTCTTGCCGCCCGCGGTCGGCGCGAGCACCACGCAGTTGTCGCCGGCGAGCACCGCGTCGATCGTCTGCTCCTGCACCGGGCGCAGCCCCGGGAAGCCGAGCGCGTTGCCGATCTGGTACTGCATGGCCGGCGACAGCCGACCGAACGCCGCGCTCACGACGCGTCGTCCGCCGGCGCGCTCAGATCGAGCTCGATGTCGTCGACGCTGCGCTCGACGCCCGCGGCGACGGCCTCCTCCGCGGACATCTCGGCGGCCTTGAGATCGAGGTGGTAGTCGCGCGCGGGCTCGAAGTCGGCGTGGGCCTCGATGCGATCGAGCACATCGACGAGCTTGCGCAGGAACAGCCGGGGCGCGATGCCGACCTTGTCGCCGAGCTGGCCGGCGATCGCGCGCGCGATCTTGTCGACCATCGCGTCGTCGGCGCGCGCCTTGATGCGCTCCGGCACCTTGCTGACGTAGAGGTCGCGGACCCGCCGGCCGACCGCCGAGAGCCGCTCCTGATCGAACGCGGTGAGCCAGATCTGCGGCGCGCGCGGGTTCCAGAACTTCGGATCGCCCGAGAAGTCGGTGACCAGCCGATCGGCGAGCGGCTTGGACCGACGGATGCCCTGCGGCCCGTCGAAGAACGCCGGGGTGCCGGTGATCACGACGTAGAGCCCCGGGTAGCGGCCGCCGTGGACGTCGTCGATCAGCTGGCGGAGCGCGTTGAGGCTCTTCTCGCGGCTGTCGGCGCGCACGCGCTGGATCGTCTCTACCTCGTCGAGCACGAGCACGAGGCCCTTGCGCCCGGTCTGCCGCAGGACCTCGAGCAGGCCGCGCAGGAAGCCGGCGGCGCCGTCGGAGTCGAGCTCGCCGGTGATCGCGGCGTCGCGCTTGATCGACGCGGCGACGTTGGGCTGGCCCATCAGCCACGAGGTCAGGCCCTGCTCGGTCGCGTGGTCGCCGCGCAGCCGCGCCGCGTGGCAGGCGCGCAGCACCGCGGCGTACTGGCGCTGGAGATCGGCGAGTCGCTTCTCCATCAGCTCGCCGACCGCCCGGCCGAACCCCGCCGGGTCGCCGGGGCTGGAGGTGCCCGCGTCGATGACCTCCTGCTCGAGCGAGAACATCCAGTGATCGACGAGGCTGCCGAACGCGCCCTCGCTCCACTCCTGGGTCTGCAGCGACTCGATCGCGCGGCGATAGACCGTCTGCATCTTGTACAGCGGGGTCTCGGTCTCCGAGATCTGGACGAGCGTCGTGGCGAACCCGCGCTCGCGCGCGCGGTGCTCGAGCCAGCGCGAGAAGAACGTCTTGCCGGCGCCGTAGTCGCCGCGCACCGCCTTGAACCGGCCGCGCCCGGCGGCGACCGCCTCGAGC
>JAPLLF010000261.1 GCA_026387715.1 Pseudomonadota bacterium | reverse complement strand
ACCGGCGGCGACGGTGGCGCGGCGTGCGCAGGCTATGGGGGCGTGGACGGGAAAGACGCGAGCGCGCACGGCGGCGGTGGTGGCGGTGGCGGTGCGTGCGCGTGTCGCGGAGGCACCTGCGACGTCACGCCGGCGTCGCTCGGAGGCGCCGGCGGCGCCGCCGGCTCGTCGGGGACGTGCACCGCGGCGCAGGCGGGCGCCGCCGGGCACCTCGTGATCAGGTTTCCATGACCTTGCGCCCGGGTGGCAGCGGCTTGAGGCCGTGCTTCTCCATCCGGTAGATCAGGGTGCGCCGCGAGATCCCGAGCTGCTTGGCCGCCTCGGTCTGATTGCCGCGTGAGATCTCCAGCGCCGTCGCGATCGCCGAGCGCTCGAGGTCCGCGATGTGATCGCGGATGTCGTGATGGCCACCGAGCGCGACCATGGTCGGCGCGACGATCTCGCGGATCGAGTCGGGGAGATCCTCGACCTCGATCACCGCGCCGGTGTGGAGCACCATCGCGCGCTCCATCGCGTTGCGCAGCTCGCGCACGTTCCCGGGCCACTCGTAGCGACGCAGCGCGACCAGCGCGTCGGGAGACAGCTGGGGCTCGGGCCAGCGCTGCGCGCGTGCGCTCTGGCGGAGGAACGCGCGCGCGAGCAGCTCGATCTCGTTGGGCCGGTGCCGGAGCGGCGGCACGAGGATCGTGAAGCCGCTGATCCGGAAGTAGAGGTCCATCCGGAAGCCGCCGGACTTCGCCTCGGCCTCGAGATCGCGATGCGTCGCGCACAGCACGCGGACGTCGGTCGCGATCTCGTCGGTGCCGCCGACGCGGATGATCCGGCGGTTCTCGAGCACGCGCAGCAGCTTGGCCTGCAGCGCGGGCGACATCTCGCCGACCTCGTCGAGAACAGGGTCCCGCCGTGCGCGGCCTCGAAGTAGCCGATCTTGCGGCGATCCGCGCCGGTGAACGCGCCGCGCTCGTGGCCGAACAGGGCGCTCTCGAGCAGCGCCTCGGGCAACGACGCGCAGTTGACCGAGACGAGCGAGGCGGTCCGCCGGCTGCTCGCCGCGTGGAGCGCCGCCGCGATGACCTCCTTGCCGACCCCGGTCTCGCCGCGGATCAGCACGGTGATCGGATGGTCGGCGACCTTCTTGACCAGCTCGTAGACGCGGACCATCTGGGGATCACGGACGATGATCTCGTCGAGCGCGGGCGCGCGCTCGGCCGGCGGGAGCCCGACCACGGCGGCGCCCGCGACGCCACCCGCCACCGCCGCGAGCGCCGCCGCCGCCCGCGCGATCAGCCCGCCGGTGGTCGTGCTGTGCTCGGGAAAGCTCGCCACGCCGACGTGGATCGACGCGCTCGCCGCGGCGCCGATCGTGGCGCCGACGAGCGCGACGAGGTCGGTCGCCGCCCGCGCGGTCTCGCCGGCATCGAGCTCGGGCATCACGATCGCGAGCAGCCCGGGGGCGTACTCGGCGATCCCGTCCATCGGGCGCAGGCTCGCCGCGAGCCGATCGCTCGCGGCGTCCGCGAGCTCCGGCGGCCCGCCGATCTGCAGGAGCGCGAGGCCGAACCGCCGGTGGTAGTGCACGCCGCGATCGACCTCGGCGGCGAGCCGCTCCTCGAGGTAGCGCGTGGACTCGATCCGGACCGGCACGACGACGCGCTGGGTGATGCTCACCAGCACCGTCGCGGAGCCGACGATCACCTCGTCGCCCGAGGTGAGCGGCTGCCGCGCCACGATCGGCGCCCCCCGGAGCCAGGTCCCGTTGCGACTCCCGGCATCGAACACCTCGATCGTCGCGCCCGTGCGAACGAACGTCGCGTGGGTTCGCGACACCCGCTCGGAGTCGATCTGGACCTCGCAGGTGCGCGATCGCCCGAGCGTGATCGACATCCCATCCGCGAGCTCGATCACCCGGGTCGTCGGGTCGGGGGCGTCGCCCTCGTGGATCACGAGCGTCACGCGCTCGGCCGCCATCGTGCGATGCGCGATCGCGGTGGGGGCGCCGACTTCAGTGATCTTCGTATCGGACATCGACGACTGTCACCTACGGTACTCCAAGCGTACCCTTCGCCGTACACTCGGGCACCGTGGTCGAGCCCCTGGCAAGCCCGCCAAGCAACGAGTACACGGTCCTGCGCAAGCTGGCCACCGGGGGCATGGCCGACATCTTCCTCGCCCGCACCCGGAGCGCGACCGGCGCCACGCGCTACGTGGTGCTCAAGCAGGTGCTGAGCCACCGCGCCGACGACGTCAACTTCGTCAACATGTTCCTCGACGAGGCGCGGCTCGCCGCGCAGCTCCAGCACCCCAACATCGCGCAGGTGTTCGACACCGGGAAGTTCGGCGATTCGTACTACTTCACGATGGAGTACGTGCACGGGGAGACCGTGCGCGACCTGCTCCACCGCTCGTTCGCGGCCGGCGAGCCGATCCCGATCGGCTGCGTGCTCACGATCATCGCGGGCGCGGCCGCCGGGCTCGGGCACGCCCACGACCGCATGGACCACGAGGGCCGGCCGCTCGGCATCGTCCATCGCGACGTGTCGCCGTCGAACCTCATGCTGAGCTACGAGGGGAACGTCAAGATCGTCGACTTCGGCGTCGCCAAGGCGGCGCATCGCTCCGTCGAGACGGTCACCGGCACCGTCAAGGGCAAGATGGGCTACATGGCGCCCGAGCAGTGTCGCGGCGGCGACGTCGATCCGCGCGCCGACCTGTTCTCGCTCGGCATCGTGATGTGGGAGCTGCTCGTCGGCGATCGCCTGTTCAAGCGCGCGTCCGACTTCGAGAGCATGGAGGCGATCGACCGCGAGCCAACCCCGGCGCCGTCGACGCGACGCCCCGAGATCCCGCCGGAGATCGACGCCATCGTGCTGCGCCTGCTGCGCAAGCAGCGGCTCGAGCGGTTCCAGTCGGCGAGCGAGCTGCTCGAGACGATCGAGGCGGCGGCCGCCAAGCTCGGCACCCCGCTGTCGGTGTCCGCGCTCCGCCGCTTCCTCCACGAGCTGTTCGGGCAGCGCCTCGAGCCGTGGCTCGAGCCCGGCCAGCAACCAACCGGCGAGCTCGCGACCGTCACCGGCGCGCCGCTGCTCGTGCCCCCGCGTCCGGCCGGCGAGGTGCGCCTCCACGAGCTCCTCGATCTTCGTGAGGGGACTCCCGCCGACGCGCGCGTGGCGCCGCGGCGGAGCTGGAGGATCGTCGGCATCGCCGTCGGCCTCGTCGGTGGCATCGGCGTCGGCCTCGCCCTCACCCACGACGCCACGCCCGCGCCGACCCACGTCGCCACCCTGCTCGACGCCGCGACAGCTTCCACCGCTTCGACAGCTTCGACCCGCGTCGATGCGGGCGCGCGTGACGCGAGCGACGCGCACGTCGATGCGGGCGTGGCGCCCGACGCGCCCGAGGCCCCGAGGTCTCCAGCCGACGAGCTCGCGACCGCGTATCACGAGGGGCGCTACGCTGACGCGCTCGCCGCGTGCGTGGGAAACCCGGCGCTGGCGACGGCCAACGTCGTGACGTGCACGCTCGCCGCCTGCCACGAGCACGCCGTGGTGGCCGCCACGCGCTGGTATCGCACCAT
>JAPLLF010000471.1 GCA_026387715.1 Pseudomonadota bacterium | reverse complement strand
GGCGCGCCGAAGTAGTCAGCCTCGCCGTATCGCCGGTCGCGGGTCAGGCCCGGGGTGTCGTGGACGAGCGCTGGACGGCCCCCGACGAGCTTGTTGAACAGGGTGGACTTGCCGACGTTCGGCCGACCGACGATCGCTAGTAACGGAGGCTGCGTGGCAGTCATGACCCTTGCTCGCCGTAACCGAGTTTTCGAAGTCCGGCTTCACCGCGACTCCACTCCTCGAGGACCTTCACGAACAGATTGAGGTGCACGGTCTTGCCGCCGAGGGCGGCGCCGACCGCCTGGCGCGCCGCGATCCCGATCTCGCGGATGCGCGCGCCCTGCTTGCCGACGACGATCCCCTTCTGGGAGTCGCGCTCGACGACGATGACCGCGCCGATCGCGATCTCGTCCTTGGTCTTGTCGCTCCACTGCTCGATCAGCACCGCGCAGGCGTACGGCAGCTCCTTGCCGAGCTGGTGATAGAGCTGCTCGCGGATGATCTCCTGCGCGATGAAGCGCGGTGACCTGTCGGTCACCATCTCGTCGGGGAACAGCCGCGGGCCGACCGGCAGCTTGCGCGCGACCGCGCGCTCGAGCTCGTCGACGTTGTCGCCGTACTGCGCGGAGATCGGGACGATGACGACGTCGGGCGTGAAGTTCGCCCACGCCTCCATGAGCGGCAGCAGATCGGGCCGGGGGATCCGATCGATCTTGTTGAGCGCGACGATCACCGGCTTGTGGCGCGAGGCGTCGCCGAGGCCGGCCGCGTCGGGCTGGTCGAGTCGGTCGGGTGTCCGCCCGCTCCGGTGGGTCGCGTCGATCACCACGAGCACGCAGTCGGCGTCGCTGGCCGCCATCATCGCCGCGTCGCGCATGTAGCGCCGGAGTGGCCCGTGACCGTCCTGGACCCCCGGGGTGTCGACGTACGCGATCTGGGCGCGATCCGGAGTCTCGTCGGGGAGCATGATCGCGTGGACGCCGACGATGCGGTCGCGGGTGGTCTGGGGCTTCGACGACACCGCCACGAGGTGACGTCCGACGATGCGGTTCAGGAGCGTCGATTTGCCGACGTTCGGCAAGCCGACGATCGCGCAGAATCCAGCACGGATATCGTCGGCGGCGTCGGACATGCGAGGTGCGTGTAGCACGACTACCGCTCCGATGCGCTACCCGAGCATCCGTTCGACGTGCCCGATCGCCGCGAGCACGACGACGGCGCGGGCGGCCCCGAGCAGGAGCCCGAGGCAGCCGAGCGTGATCGCGGCCGCGGCGGCGAGCCGCAGCCGGCCCGGTAGCTCCCGCCTCGGGTATTCCCCCATGCCGAGCCCGATCGCCCCGATCCCACCTCCGATCGCCAGGTACAGCCCGGGCGACGGGACCGCGGCGCATCCGATCGCGAGGATGCCCAGCAGGAGCGCGAACCGAGCCATGCGCGACGGTACGAGGCCGGTTCGGGCGTCGCCAGTTTTAGGCGGACAGCAGGACGAACAGGAGCACGATCCCGGCGATCGCCGCCGCGATCAGCGCGATCACGGCGATCCCGCGCGCGAGCTTCCACTTGTCGACGTTCGACAGAATTTCCCGAAGCTCCATGACCCGGCGCTCGCCCGTCCCGAGCTCGAGATCGATCGCGTCGACGGGCGCGAGCTGGGCCGCGAGCTGGCGCGGGCGATCGACGTAGAGCGCCTCGCCCAGCTCGAACAGCAGGTCGTCGCGGAGCGTCTCGGCGTCGCCGGCGGCGCGATCGACGACCTTGCGCTTGGCGCCGATCGCCTCGAGCAACTCGGCGACCCGCCGCTGATCCTTGGCCTCGTCGTCGTCGAGCCGTGCGCGGCGCGTCCGCGCGTCGTTCCGCGCGGCCTCGAGCGACGCGATCCGCGGCATCAACGCGTCCTGCTCGGCGGCGACCATCGGCTCGTCGCGCTCCACGGCCTTGCGATCGGCGCGGAGCGTGGCGATTTCGGCCTGGATCGACGCGGGATCGACCCGCTGGCTTCGCATCGAGGTCTTGCTCGTCTCGGCCTCGGCGATCCGGCGATCGATGCTCTGCAGCGCGTCGTACACCGACGACGCGCGCTTCTTGATCGTGTGGAGCTCACGCTCGAGCGGCTCCTGCCGCTTGCCGAGCTCCTGGAGCTCGGCCTCGACGGCCGCGACGTCGGTCGCGTGCTGCTTGATCTTCGCCTCGCGGTCGCGACGCACGCGCGTGAGCTCCTGATCGGCGGCGGCTACCTGCCCGGCGTGTCCGGCGCGCTCCTCCTCGACCGCGCTCAGCCGCTCGCTCACCGTCTCGAGCGCGGGATGCTCGAGCTCGGTGATCACGGCGGTCCGCCCGAGCGTCACGAGGTTTCGACGACGCTCGCTGCGGCGCGCGACCTGCTCGACCTCGAGCACCGCGAGCTCGGCGCGCGCGGCGCGCACGCCGAACAGCACCGTGAACACGTAGCGCAGATCGCCGCCGAGGCCCCGCTTGCGTCGCAGCGTCGCGGCCGCGCGCAGCCTGCCGTGCGCGTTGCTGCTGTCGAGCGGGCCGGCGCCGTCCCGCACGTCGCTCGTCGTCGGATCGCCGCGCTCGGCCACCAGGTCGAACGGCACGGTCGCGAGCGCGGGCGCCGGCGCCACGTCCGCCTCGACCACGGTCGGCGGCGGCGGTGGCCGGATCGGGATCGGGGGTGGCGGCTCGGGAATGCCGAGCAGCGCGTTGGCGATGTCGCGC
>JAPLLF010000673.1 GCA_026387715.1 Pseudomonadota bacterium | reverse complement strand
GCGCCGAACGCCCTCGCGCGCGCCGGGGTGGCGGACGCCAGGCGGCTGTCGCCGGTGAGCGACGCCGCGACCGCGTCCATCTACCCGCAGATCGCCAAGGCCCTGCAGGGCCCCCCGGTGCTGCTCCACGCGGCGGCGGGCGCCGAGCCCGATCTCGCGGTCCTGTGCGCCTCGCCGCCGGTGGTGCTCGTCGGCCGTCGGCTCGCGCAGCTCCGCGCGCGCACCGTGGGTGAGCGCGAGCCCTCCACCGACGCGGCGCTGCGGTTCAAGCTCGGGCGCATCGTCGAGCTGACCCGGCCACGGCGGGTGTTCGCCGCCCTCGGCCCCGGATCGTTCGGCGTCCTCGTCCGCGCCCTCCAGGTGGCGTTCGGGCCCGCGACGGCCGGGGGACCACCGCCCGATCCCGCGCTCGTCGCCGAGGCGGAGCGCCTGCGTGGGGCCCTGCCCGTCACGCTGCGCAAGCGGATCGCCGAGCACCTCACCCGGGGCGGCACGCTCGATCCGGCGACGTACCTCGCCGCGTGCGCGCGCGCGGCCGATCGCGCCGGCATGCTCGCGTGCGGTCACGTCGACCTTGCGATCGAGCTCGCCGGTGGTGCCGCGCAGGCCCCGCACCTCGTGCGCCTCGCGGGCGCGCAGCGCTACCTCGCGGCGCGCAAGAAGCTCGCGCCCCGCGCCCGCCGGTAGGCACGCTCAGATCAGCGACTTGAGCTCGGCGAGCAGCGCGAGGGCCTCGAGTGGCGTCGTCCGATCGACGTCGATCGCCGCGAGCCGGGCGAGCACGGGCGACGGCGGCGCGTTCGGGATCAGCGACAGCTGCGTCGAGCTGCCGAGCGCGTTGCCGGTCTCGAGCTGCCCCATGATCTGCCGCGCGCGCGACACGACCTTGGCGGGCAGCCCGGCGAGGCGCGCGACGTCGATGCCGTACGACTTGTTCGCGCCGCCCGCGACGACGCGCCGCAGGAACACGATCTCGTTCTTGTGCTCGCGCACCGCGGACGAGAAGTTCTTGATGCGTGGACGCGAGTCGGCGAGCGCGACGAGCTCGTGGTAGTGCGTGGCGAACAGCGTCCGCGCGCCGATCGTGTCGTGGAGGTGCTCGGTGACCGCCCACGCGATCGAGACGCCGTCGTACGTCGACGTCCCGCGCCCGACCTCGTCGAGGATCACCAGCGAGCGCCGGGTCGCCTTGGCGAGGATCGACGACGTCTCGCGCATCTCGACCATGAACGTCGAGTCGCCGCGCGACAGGTTGTCGGAGGCGCCGACCCGGGTGAACAGCCGATCGCAGACGCCGATCGTCGCCGCGCGCGCCGGCACGAAGCTGCCGATCTGCGCGAGCAGGACGATCTGCGCGACCTGCCGCATGTAGGTCGACTTGCCCGCCATGTTCGGGCCCGTGATCAGGAGGAGCTGGGCCTGCGCGTCGGGTGGCCCGTCGGGATCGAGCCGGCAGTCGTTGGGCACGAACGTCCCCGCCGGGAGCATCGCCTCGATCACCGGGTGGCGACCGTCGACGATGTCGACGACGAGGTGGTCGTCGACCGTCGGCCGACTGTAGCCACACACCCGGGCGACCTCGGCGAGCGCGCAGCACGTGTCGAGCACGGCGAGCGCGGCGCCGGCGCCGGCGATCCGCGGCGCGCGCTCGCTGACGGCGACGACCTCCGCCCGGAACAGCTCGGCCTCGCGGATCGCGAGCGTCTCCTCGGCGGAGACGATCTTGCGCTCGAGCTCCGCGAGCTCGGTGGTGACGAACCGCTCGCCGTTCGCGATCGTCTGCTTGCGGACGAAGTGCGAGGGCACCTTCGCGAGGTGCGTCTTGGTGACCTCGATGTAGTAGCCGAACACGCGGTTGTAGCGAACCTTGAGGCTCGCGATCCCGCTCGCGGCTTGCTCGCGCTCCTCGATCGCGAGGATCTCGGTCTTGCCGCCGTCGGCGAGCCGGCGGCACTCGTCGACGGTGATGTCGTGGCCGTCGCGGATCACGCCGCCGTCCTTGAGCATCGCCGGGGCCTGATCGACGATCGACGCCGACAGCCGCGCGGCGAGCTCGACGAGGGCGCCG
>JAPLLF010001009.1 GCA_026387715.1 Pseudomonadota bacterium | reverse complement strand
GCGCTGGGCCGGCGCGCCGAGCGGGGTGCGATCGTCCTCGTCGAGCACGATGATGCCGGCGTGATCGGTGCCGAGCCCGAGCTCGTCCTCCGCGCACAGCATGCCGGGCGACACGATGCCCTTCACCGGCTTGGCGGCGAGCGTCATCGTCGTGCCGTTCGGACCGGGCAGCGTCGCGCCGATCTGCGCCCACAGCACGCGGCGTCCCGGCTCCGGAACGTTCGGCGCGCCGCACACGACCCGCGTGACCGAACCACCACGTTCGGTGATCACGTCGACGAGCGTCAGCTTCGCCGCATCGGGGTGCGGGGTCTTGCCGACGACCTCGGCGACCACGACGCCGGAGAACCCCGCGCCGAGATCCTCGATCGTCTCGATCTCGAGGCCGCCGCGCGTGAGGGCGGCCGCGCCCTCGGCGACCGTCGGCAGCGTCGGCAGATCGCACAGCTCCAGGAGCCAGCTCCAGAGGACCTTCATCAGAACTGCTCCAGGAAGCGGATGTCGCCTTCGTAGTAGAACTTGATGTCGGTGACGCCGTGGCGAAGCATCGCCATGCGCTCGAGGCCCATGCCGAACGCGAAGCCGGTGTACTTCTCGGCGTCGATCTTCACGTGGCCGAACACCTCGGGATCGACCATGCCGGAGCCGCCGATCTCGATCCACCGCGTGCCCTTGCACAGCCGGCAGCCCTTGCCCGACGGGAGGTCGACGCAGAAGCTGCACTGCATGTCGATCTCGGCGCCGGGCTCGACGAACGGGAAGTAGCTCGGGCGCAGCCGGATCGCGAGATCGCGCTGGAAGAACCGCTTCACGAAGTGGAGCAGCACGCCCTTGAGATCGGCGAACGAGATCCCCTCGTCGACGACGAGGCCCTCGATCTGCGTGAACATCGGCGAGTGGGTCGCGTCGTCGTCGCGGCGATACACGATGCCCGGCGCGATGATCCGGATCGGCGGGGTGGTCGTCAGCATCGTGCGGATCTGCACCGGGCTCGTGTGCGTGCGCAGCAAGATCTCGTCGTTGCGCGACGAGATGTAGAACGTGTCCTGCATGTCGCGCGCGGGGTGATCCTTGGGGATCGCGAGCGCCTCGAACGTGTGCCAGTCGGTCTCGATCTGCGGGCCCTCGGCGACCACGAAGCCGAGCTCCGCGAAGATCGCGATCGCCTCGAGGCGGACCTGCGTGAGCAGGTGCAGGTGGCCGCCCGCGACCGGGCGCCCCGGGAGCGTGACGTCGACGACGCGCGCGAGGTCGAGGCGCGCCGCGGCGTCGGTCAGCTCCGCGAGCTTGCGCGTGACCTGGTCCTCGATCCCCTGCTTCACGCGGTTCACCGCGGCGCCGACGAGCGGGCGCTCGGCCGGCGGCAGCCGCCCGAGCTCCTTCATCACCGCCGAGACCTTGCCGGTCTTGCCGAGGTAGCGCGCCTGTGCGGCGCGGATCGACTGTTCGTCGACGAGCGGTTGCAGCTCGACGTCGAGCTCGGTGCCGAGCGCGTCGAGGCTCGCGATCAGTTCTTGGGCCGACATGCGGACTCCCGAAAAGCGAAAAAAGGCGGCCCTTGTTCAGAGCCGCCGTTCCAGGGACGCGAGAAGAGCTCGCGCGCTACGCCGGAGCGGACGAGACGATGGCCGCAAACGCCTTGGGATCGCTGATGGCGATCTCGGCGAGCATCTTGCGGTTGATCTCGACCTTCGCGGTGTTGAGCTTGCCGATCAGCTTCGAGTAGCTGACACCGAGCAAACGCGACGCCGCGTTGATGCGCTGAATCCAGAGCGCGCGGAAGTCGCGCTTCCGCTGCTTGCGCGAGCGGTACATGTGAAGCCACGCGTGCTGAACGGCTTCGTTCGCGGCAGCGTGACAGCTAGAGCGCTTGCCACGAAAACCCGACGCCCACTTGAGGAGACGGTTACGACGACGGCGAGCTTTGAATCCTCGTTTTGCGCGGGGCATCTGACTAGTCCTTGTACGGAAGCAGTTTCTCGATCTGGTGATGATGTGCAGCCGGCACATACGCACTGTTTCGAGCTTGACGCTTACGCTTCTTGCTCCGACCCGTGAGGAGGTGGCGCTTGAAGACGTGTGCGAATTTGAACTTACCGGTAGCGGTCCGCTTGAACCGCTTCTTCGCACCGGAGTGAGTTTTTACCTTGGGCATGGTCACATCCCCCGCTGAGCGGAAGGGTGGCTCTTATGCCCCAGCCCGTTGCTGGGGACAAGAGGTTTGTGGCGGTTTGAAGCGGAGAGATCCTGGCTATTCTGCCGGGGCATCCGGGGCACCCGGAGCATCCGGCGTACCCGGAGCATCCGCGCCACCCTCGTCGTCGTCATCGTCATCATCGCCGACGTCGGCGTTGATCGCGTCCTCGTCGAGATCGTCCTCGTCGTCGTCGGGCGGCGGCGCCTGGTGGGGCATGCCATTGCCGCCGTCCTTCTTCGCGGCCATCGCGGCGAGCTGTGCCGTGGCCTGGGCCTTCTTGGCCTCCATCGCCTTGCGCACCACGTTCGGCTTCGGCGCGATCACCATGATCATGCGGCGGCCTTCCATGTTCGGCGTCGCCTCGACCACGGCGATATCGGCGCACCGATCGACGACGCGGTTGAGCACGTTCATGCCGGTCTGCGGGTGCGTGATCTCGCGACCGCGGAACACGACCGCGAGGCGAACCTTGTTACCACCCTCGAGGAACCGGCGGACATGCTTCACCTTGAAGTCCATGTCGTGACCTTCCGTCTTGGGACGGAACTTGATCTCTTTGGTCTCGACCGTCGAAGCCTTCTTGCGAGCCTGCTGCTTCTTCTTGGCTTCTTCGTACTTGTACTTGCCGTAGTCCATGATCCGGCAGACCGGCGGAAACGCGCGCGGGGAGATCTCGACGAGATCGAGCCCCTTCTCCTCGGCGAGGCGGAGCGCTTCGTGCGTCGGCATGATGCCGAGCTGCTCTTCCTCGAGGATGACCCGGATCTCCGGGACGCGAATTCGATGGTTGATCCGGAGGCCCGCTTCCGGGCGGCGGCGATCAAAACGTCCAGGCGGTCGACCGTTCATTGGTTCTCGAAGCTCAGGTGCATGTCGTGACTAGTCTCCAAAGTGGTGGGCCGGTTGTACTCAATGCAAGTACCTCAAGCCACCGGGAAGCGCGCCCAACGAGGACGCGACAAAGAAAAACGGCCGGCTCTCCTGCGAGAATCGGCCGTTCGTCGTAGGCACATGCGGGATTGAACCGCAGACCCCCACCGTGTCAAAGTCTTTCGGGGTTTGCAGCCCTCTCGGCGTTCAAACGATTCCGGCCACATACGCACCGTCGACGGTGCATCGTGGTGCGTGTCGGAGCGTTCAGGTGGTGGCGCAGGTGGTGGCGGAATTCGTCCTCGGGACCGCGTGCGATTCCGCCCGCGATCGGCGAACGGTCGCGAGGTCGATGATCTTGGACATCGCGGCCTCTTGCTCGTCCGATCGCACCGTCGAGTAGTGCGCCGTCATCGCGGGCGTACGGTGGCCACAGACGGCCCTGGCGACGACATCGCTCACCGCCGCGGCGCGGGTGAGGTCCTGGAACGAACGCCGCAGAGCGCGCGGGGTGACGCGATACGGCAGGTTGATCGCCTTGCCGACGTCCGCGAAGGCATCGCGTAGCCCGGACGTGTCACGGAACCCGCCCCCGTGGTTGCGGCCGTTCGGGTCGGCTGGGAAGAGCAGGTCCGAAGCATCCATCGCGGCCGCGTTGTCCGGGAACCGTCGCGCGCGCTTGACGTTCTCGGCCTCGAGACGATCCACGTGCCACCGCAGGACCCCCACGACCTGGGGTGCGAGCCTCACCGCGACGTCGCGCCCGTTCTTGGTGCCGTGCATCGTCTCGTTGCCGACCGTGTGAGACCGACGCGCGAGGAGCTCGCCAGTCTCCCAGTTGAGATCCGCCTCGGGACCACGACGGCGAAGCGGCCGCAACATGCTCGGGCGCCACCCCGTCCACATGCCGAGGTACACGAGCGCGTAGTGTTGCGGCCACCGGATGCGCATCGCGTCGAGGAACGGCACGACGTCCTCAAGGCGGAACGCGTTGGGTTGCTCGGCCGTGTAGGTCCGGTGCGTCTTGGTCTCGAACGGCGCGACCTTCGCCGCGATGTCGACGAGCTCGTCGTAATCGTCACAGGCCGCCGCGATGATCGTCTTGAGCACCGCGAGGAACGTGTTGCACGTGGCGGGCGCGTACTCGCGCTTGCCGAGGTCGACCTTCCACGCTTCGATGTCGCGCTTCGACAGCTTGTCGAGGTACCAGTCCCCGAACCGCGGGATCAGGTGGAGCTCGAGAATGGACGCCCACTTCAGGCGACCTGCCGCCGACGAGATCACGCCGGTCTGAACCTTCCGATCGAGCAGGTCGACCGCGTAGTCCCTGAACCGAGGGAAGCCGGCCGGCGCATCGCCATCACTGCCGCGTCGAACGCGCTCGAGCTCGGCCTCGAGAACTGCCGACGCTTCGCGGGCGCGCTTGCAGTCCAGGAGGACGCGGTTGACCTCGCGGAGCTTGCCGGTACGCGGGTCGGTCGCGCGCGCGCGGATGTGGAACCCGCCGTCGCGCCGTCGCCACACGCCGGGGGACTCGGGCTTCGCGGCGATCACGTCGTGCCACCGCTCGACCCACGTTGATCCGCTCGT
>JAPLLF010000710.1 GCA_026387715.1 Pseudomonadota bacterium | reverse complement strand
CGGCGATCGCCTGATCGCGCGCGGCGTCCGAGCGGATCTCGGTGAGCGCGATCAGCGCGGCGACCGCGAGGTGGGCCTCGCCGAGCACGAGCGGGACGAGGCGGCCGACCGCGCTCATCGCGCCCATGCGGCCGAGCGCCGCGACCGCGGCGAGCCGGAGCGGCGCCGGGGCGTGCTCGGCGACGAAGTTCGCCACGGCCTCCTCGAGCGCCGGGAAGCCGAGGCCCCCGGCGGCGTGCAGCGCGGCCGCGGCGATCGACGGATCGCGATCGGAGAGCCGGCGATGGACGAACGGCAGGAGCCAGATGTTGCGGAAGCCGCGACCCATCGCGGTGATGACGCCGCGTCGATCGGCGGGCGTGTCGGACAGCCGCGCGGCCTCGAGCAACGCGAACGCGGCGCGCTCGGCGACGTCCCACTCCGCGCCGAGCGCGCGCCCGGCGAGATCCCCGAGCAGCTCGCAGGCGTCGAGCCGGGTCGCCCGGGTCGGCGCCTCGGTGGCGGTGGTCGCCAGGATCGGCAAGACGGCGACCGGGGTGATCTCGCCGCGGTCGAGCTGCTGGCGCAGCGTTCGTGCATTGGGAATCTCGCTCACCGATCGATAGTACAGTCCGCGTCGTGCCAGTGCGGTTCTCTCTGCCGATCACGGCGATGCCGGCCGACATCGACGAGCTCGGCCACGTCTCGAATCTCGTCTACCTGCGGTGGATCCTCGACGTCGCGATGGCGCACTCGCGCTCGGTCGGCTGGGATCATCCCCAGTACCGCGCGCGGGGTGGGGTGTTCGTCGTGCGCCGACACGAGATCGACTACGTCATGCCGGTCGGCGAGGGCGATGCGCTCGTCGCGTCGACCTGGGTCGAGTCCTGGCGAGGCGCCTCGTGCGTGCGGCGCACCGAGCTCGCGCGGGGCGAGCAGGTCGTGGCGCGCGGCGCGACCACCTGGGCGTTCATGTCGTTCGCGAGCGGGAGGCCGCAGCGCATCCCCGAGGACCTGGTGGCCATCTTCACCACGGGGTAGGCAGGGCAGTATTCGGGCCCCGGGGTGGGGCGCTCGGGTATGCTCCGGGTGTGCGCGTTGCTCGAAGGATGGTCGTCGTCGCGGTGGCGTGGGTGGTCACGGGGTGCCGGGATCCGCTCGAGCTGGCGTCGACCGAGCAGCTGACCGTCGTCCTCAACCCGTCGATCGTCAGCTTCCCGACGACCGTGGTGGGGCAGACGTCGGCCGCCATCGCGATCACGATCGACCCTGGCGCGGGCAACCAGGACGACACGATCACGGAGATCACCGAGAGCTGTCCGGACTTCGCGATCACGACGCCGGGGCTGCCGGCGTCGGTCTATCGCGTCTGCGAGCCCGACTGCGGCGGCATGCCGTGCGTCGCCAAGGTCGCCCCGCTCGCCTGCATCACGACCGCCCTCCAGGACTACGTGTTCACCGCCGAGTTCACGCCGTCGATCGGTGGTGCGCAGGGGTGCTCGGTGTCGATCAGCCTCAACGGAGGGACGTCGTTCCGGACCGTGTCGCTCGAGGGCACCGGCACGGTGCCGCCGATCGACATCTCGGTGTCGCCGAGCACGATCGCGTTCGGCGACGTGCGCATCAACACCGACTCGAGCGCCGCGCCGGTCGCGGTGCGCAACCTCGGCGGCTCGACGCTGACCGTGAGCGCCACGAGCGTGAGCGCCGGCTTCACCCTGGCGGGGGCTCTCGCGTTCGCGGTCGCCGCGGGCGGCGCGGAAGCGCTCGACGTCACCTGCCATCCGACCGCGGTCGGCGATCAGCCGGGGACGCTCACGATCGAGAGCGACGATCCCGACCAGCCGATCCTGTCGATCCCGCTGGCGTGAGGCGGCATCGACTCGAACCTCGCGATCTCGCCGAGCCCGGCGGTGATCGCGGCGACCCGCGTCGGCGAACCCGTCCAGCAGACCATCACGCTCGCCAACGTCGGCGGCGCGGCGACCACCATCACCGGGGTCACGGTCGACGGCGCGGGCCTCACGCTCGTGTCGGGACCTGCCGCCGGCACCGTGCTCAACGCCAGCGAGACGTCCGCCGTCCTGGTCGCGTTCGACGCGATCGCGCCGGGGCCGGCGAGCGGCACGCTCAACGTGACGACGACGGATGGCCTCCGGACCACGCCGATCACGGCGACCGCCACGGTCGCGGCGCTGTCGCTGTCGCCCGACGGCGTGGTGGACTTCGGGCCGGTGTGCGTCGGCCAGCTGGCCACCCGGTCGTTCACCGCGCGCGGCGTCGGCGACGGTGATCTCCTGCTCAGCGCGATCTCCGATCCGGGTGCGCCGTTCGCCGTGGTCGCCACGGGCCTGCCGGCCACGGTGCTCGCGGCGGGTGGCAACGAGGTGACGTTCGCCGTCACGGCGGCGCCGATCGCGGAGGGGCTCCGCACGAGCACCCTCGCGGTGGCGACCGACATCCCGGGGGGCGCGCCCCGCGTGATCGAGGTGAACGTGATGGGGCTCGCGGGCGGCGTCAACGCGACGCCGCTCGAACTCGACCTCGGCTCGCACGCGCTCGACGTCACGACGAGCGGGCAGGTGCTCATGCTGACGAACTGCGGCGTCGATCCGATCGATTTCACGAACGCGCGCATCGAGGGCGTCGACAGCCAGAGCTTCACGCTCGTGGCGCAGCCCACGAGCACGACGATCGCCGCGTCGTCGTCGGCGAGCTGGCTCGTCGTCTTCCACGCGACGTCCGTCGGCAACAAGACGGCGGACTTCGCGGTCGACCACAACGGGCAGACCTCGCGGATCGTCCTTTTCGGCGAGGGGCTGACCGACGAGGTCGCGGGCATCGCCCCCGGCGATCCGCGCAGCTACTACTCGTGCAGCGCCGGTGGCGTGAGCGCGCTGTGGCCGATGGTGCTCGCGTTCGCGGTCGTCACCCGCCGCAGGAGGCGCGTCGCGTGATCGGGCAGATCCTCGGAAACTATCGCGTCATCGACCAGCTCAGCGTCGGGGGCATGGGCACGGTCTATCGCGCCGAGCACGCGCTCATCGGGCGCATCGTCGCGGTGAAGGTCTTGAACCCCGAGCTCTGCACGAACAAGGACGTCGTCAACCGCTTCTTCAACGAGGCGAAGGCGACGACCGCGATCAAGCACCCGGGCATCGTCGAGATCTTCGACTTCGGCTACATGCCGTCGGGGCTCGCGTACATCGTCATGGAGTTCCTCGACGGCATGACGCTGTCGCAGCGCATGAAGCTGCGAGGCCCCATCCCCGAGGGCGAGGCCGCGATGATCCTGCGCGGCGTGTGCAGCGCGCTGGCGGCGGCGCACGGCAAGGGCATCGTCCATCGCGATCTCAAGCCCGACAACATCTTCGTCCTGCCCGATCCGGACTCGCCGCTGGGCGAGCGCTGCAAGCTGCTCGACTTCGGCATCGCGAAGTTGACCGACATCGGGCCCGCCGGGTCGGCGACCAAGACCGGCGCCGTGATGGGCACGCCGACGTACATGTCGCCGGAGCAGTGCCGCGGGAGCGGCGACGTCGATCATCGCGCGGACCTCTACTCGCTCGGCTGCATCTTCTACGAGCTCCTCACCGGCCGCCCACCGTTCATCAACCCGGGCGCGGGCGAGCTGATCGGCTCGCACCTGTTCGTCCAGCCCGAGCCGCCGTCGCGTCACACGACCGTGGCGCTCCTGCCGGAGACCGAGACGCTGGTGATGTCGCTGCTCGACAAGGAGCCCGCGCGTCGCGTCCAGACGGCGCGCGATCTCGGCGCCTACCTCACGCAGATCGCCCAGCGGTTCGGGTGGACGCCGTCGGCGACCGATCCCGACGTCCGGATCTCGATGCAGCACATGTCGCTCGCGACGGCGCAGCCGCCCCACACTCCGATCTTCACGCCAGCGAACACGCCCCCGCCGCTCGCGCCCTACCTCAAGCCGACGACGTTGTCGGGATCCGCGAGCGAAATGCCACGCACCCCGGCGCCGCGCGGTTCGCGACGTGGGCTGTGGGTGGGGCTCGGTGGCGGCGTCGTGGTCGCCGGCGTGATCGCCGCGGTCGGGCTGACCGGCGCGGGTCGTTCGGCCGCGGGCCAACCGACGGCGCCGATCATGGCACCCACGACCGAGGTGGCGAGGCCGGCCGAGGTCGCGCCGACCCCGCCGACCGAGGTGGTCAAGCCGACTGTGCCTGTGGAGGTGGCCAGGCCCGAGGTGGCCAAGCCCGAGGAGGTGGCCAAACCGGAGGTGGCCAAACCTGCCGACGTGGCCAAGCCTGCCGTCGCGAAGCCGAGCAAGCCGACGCGGCCGACGAAGCCCGCCAAATCCGGCAAGTCGCCATCGGCCGACCTGCTCGAGACCGATATCTAGATGCGTCACCTCGCCTCGCGCTGCGCGATCGTGCTCGTCGGATCGATCGGATCGATCGGATCGATCGAGACCGTCGCCGCGCAGCCCGCACCACCCACCGACAAGACCGATGCCAAGGCGCTCCTGCAATCGGGCCTCAAGCTGTTCACCGCCAAGGACTACCTCGGCGCGCTCGCCGTGTTTCGCGACGCCTACGCGCGGTTCCCGAGCGCGAAGATCCTGCTCAACATCGCGACGACGCTGACCCGGCTCGAGCGCAAGGCCGACGCGGCGAACGCCTACCAGCGCTACCTCGACGCCCCCGATCACGATCCGGCGAAGCAGGCCGAGGTCACCAAGGTGCTCGCCGAGCTCGATCGCGCGGTGGGGACCCTCGAGCTGACGGTGTCGCCCGACGACGCCGAGGTGCAGATCGACGACGACGCGTGGCTCGCGAGCAAGGCCGCGCGGCGCTACCGGGTCGCCCGGACGGACGTCGTCGTGCGTGCCCGGCTCGCCGGGTACAAGTCGAGCGAGCAACCCGCGCACGTCGGGGTGGGAGAGCAACGCGCGGTCGCGGTCGCGCTCGTCGTGATCCCGGCGCCACTCGAGCCCGTCCACGTGCCGGTCGTCAGCGATCCCGCGGCGCCGCGCGTGGACGCGCGCGTGCCCGAAGAAGCGTCACGGGCGCGGTTCGGCGCGCTGGCGCAGGCGCTCGTCGATGTCCCGAACCGCGGCGGGGCCGCGCGCGTCGGGCTCACCGTCGATGTGAGCGATCGCGTGCAGGCCCAGGCGATGGCGCTCCTGGGCGGGACCTCCGGTGGCTACCTCGGCGCGAGCGTCGCGCTCCTCACCGGCGCGATCCGGCCGATCGTCTCCGCGGGCCTGCCGATCTTCATCTCCAACGGCGCCCGCGTCGCGATCCGCGGCGCCGGTGGCGTCGAGCTGCTGATCAACCGGCACCTGTCGGTGATCGTCGAGCTGGGCGTCGAGCACGTGTTCAACCCCGAGATGGACGTCGTCGCGAACACGTTCATCCCGGCGGTCGGCGTCGCGGGTCGACTGTAGTCGCGATCGCCGCCGCCAGCGCGGCCGGCTGCTCCAGCGTCGGATCGTGGCCGCAGGCCGCGAGCGTCGTCGTCGTCACCGCGTGTGCGCGCGCGATCGCGACGTACTTCGCGTCGTCGGCGCCGACGATCAGCGCGCAGCGGTCGTCGATCGCGCCGCGGTAGTCGGGCATCTCCGCGAGGCCGAGCAGCTCGAGGCTGCGCGCGAGCTGCTCGGGATCCATCGCGAGCCGGCGCGCGCGCCGGGCCGCCCGCGCGGCCGCGGGCGCGCGCGCCTGCGACGCGAACAGCGGCTGCGCCTCCCACGCGTCGACGAACGCCGCGATCCCCTGCGTGCGCAGCAGGGCCGCCCACGC
>JAPLLF010000321.1 GCA_026387715.1 Pseudomonadota bacterium | reverse complement strand
CCACGGCCAGCCCACGATCGTCCAGAACGTCGAGACGTTGTCGATCATCCCGTGGGTGCTGCACACCGGCCAGCGCCCCGATACCAAGGCGTTCAGCCTGTCCGGCGCGGTCGCGACGCCGGGCGTCGTGGAGGCCAGCTTCGGCACGCCACTGCGCACGCTGATCGACGACGGCGGCGGTGGGATGCGCGCCGGGCGGCGCTTCAAGATGGCGCTCGTCGGCGGGCCGATGGGATCGGTCATCCCGGCGGCCGCGCTCGACACGCCGCTGACGTTCCACGCGATGCCGGGGATGGGCCACGGCGGGATCGTCGTGCTCGACGACACGGTGTCCGCGCGCACGCTCGCGGCGCACCTGTTCGAGTTCGCCGCGGCGGAGTCGTGCGGCACCTGCACGCCGTGTCGGGTCGGCACGTCGCAGCTCGCGCGCAGCCCCGATCGCGCCGCGCTCGAGCGGTTGATGGACACGCTCGAGGCCGGCAGCCTGTGCGCGTTCGGCACGAGCGTCCCGCGGCCGATCCGCGATCTGCTGCGCCACTTTCCCGACGAGATGTTTCCTCCCCACACCGAGGTGGTCCCATGAAGGTCAACGGCACGCCGGTCGCGGCCACCTCGAGCGTGCTCGCCGCCTGCCGCGCGGTGGGCGCCGACGTCCCCGCGTTCTGCGCCGACGAGCGGTTGTCGACCGGCGGTCACTGTCGCGCCTGTCTGGTCGAGATCGACGGTCGCCTGGTCGCGTCGTGCACGACCCCGGCCCGCCCGGGCCTCGAGGTCGAGACCGACACGCCGCGGCTCCGCGCGTATCGCCTGGACCTCGGCGAGTTGATGCTCGCCGAGAGCACGACCGGTGCGCTCGCGGCGACGCTCGCGACGTGGGGCTGTGACGGCACGCGCTACGAACGATCGCGCGCAGCAACACCCCGCCACGACACCAGCCATCCGTACCTCGCGCTCGATCTCGGGGCGTGCATCAAGTGCCGGAAGTGCGTGAAGGGGTGCGAGGAGCTCCAGGGGCAGTTCGTGTTCGCGTTCGCCGCGCGTGGCGCTGCGACGACGTTGACCTGGGGGCCGGACGCGTTCGCCGCCTCGGCGTGCGTCGCGTGCGGCGCGTGCGCGTCGCTGTGCCCGACCGGCGCGATCACCGACGTCGATCGCCTCCGCCGCGCGCCGACGACGCGGGTGGTCCAGTCCACCTGCAGCTACTGCGGCGTGGGCTGCTCGCTCGACGTCCACGTCGCCGGCGCGGCGCCGCTCGATCGCGTGCAGCGGATCGAGGGCACGCGCGAGAGCCCGGTCAACCACGGGCACCTGTGCGTCAAGGGACGCTACGCGCACGGGTTCTCGCGGCATCCGGATCGGCTGACCACGCCGCTCATCCGACGCGACGGCGTGCTCGAGCCCGCGACGTGGGACGAGGCGCTCGCGCTCGTCGGCTCGACGTTCCTGCGGCTGCGCGGGCACGTCGCCGCGCTGTCGTCGAGCCGGTGCACGAACGAGGAGAACTACCTCGTCCAGAAGTGGATGCGCGTCGCGCTCGGCACCAACAACGTCGACTGCTGCGCGCGCGTCTGCCACGGTCCGACCGCGGCGGGCATGCGCCACGTGCTGGGCACCGGCGCGGCGACCAACTCGCTCGCGGACATCGAGCGCGCCGACCTGCTGCTCGTCGCCGGCAGCAACAGCACGGCGGCCCACCCGGTGACGGGCGCGCGGATCAAGCAGGCCGTGCTGCGCGGCGCGCGGCTGATCGTCATCGATCCGCGGCGGACCGAGCTCGCCGAGCTCGCCGACGTCCACCTGCAGCTGCGGATCGGCACCAACGTCGTGCTGCTCAACTCGCTCGCCCGCGCGATGCTCGACGACGGCGCGATCGATCGCGCGTTCATCGACGCGCGCACCGAGGGCTTCGTGGCCTACGCCGCGTTCCTCGACGCCTACGCGCCCGAGGCCACCGAGGCGATCACGGGCGTCCCGGCCGAGCTCGTGCGGCGCGCGGCGCACCTCTACGGCACGGCCCAGCGGCCGATGCAGACCCACGGGCTCGGGATGACCGAGCACTATCAGGGGAGCGAGGGCGTGATGCTGCTGTGCAACCTCGCGCTGCTCGCGGGCGCGATCGGGCGCGACGGGGTCGGCGTGAACCCGCTGCGCGGCCAGAACAACGTGCAGGGCGCCGCCGACATGGGGTGCCAGCCCGATCTCGTGACCGGCTACGGCAGCGTGACCGATCCGGTCGTCCGCGCGCGGTTCGAGCGCGTGTGGGGGGCCGCGTTGCCCACCGATCACGGCCTCACGATCCCGCGGATGTACGACGCCGCGCGGGCGGGTGAGGTGCGGGCGCTCTACATCCTGGGGGAGGACGTCGTGCAGACCGATCCCGCCGTGCACACCGACTCCGCGCTCGCCGCGCTCGAGTTCCTCGTCGTCCAGGAGCTGTTCCTCAGCGAGACGGCTCGGCGCGCGCACGTCGTGTTGCCGGGGGCGAGCTTCCTCGAGAAGGACGGCACGTTCACCAACGGCGAGCGGCGCATCCAGCGCGTGCGCCAGGCGATCTCGCCACCCGGGCAGGCGCGCGCCGACTGGCGGGTGCTGTGCGACCTGATGGCCGCGACCGGCGCGCCGCAGACGTTCACCGACCCGAGCGAGATCATGGCGGAGATCGCGCAGGTCGCGCCCGGGTTCGCGGGCGTCTCGTACCCGCGGCTCGAGCCGTTCGGCTTGCAGTGGCCGGTGCCCAGCGAGGATCACCCGGGCACCTCGACCTTGCACGTCGACAGCTTCCCGGTCGGTCGCGCGACCTTCGCGTGCGTGGCGTACGCCCCGTCGCCCGTGCTCGCGCACGCCGACGGTTTCCCGCTGCGCCTCACGACGGGCCGGGTCCTCGAGCACTACAACTGCGGCACGATGACCCGCCGCGGCGACAACGTCGTGCTGCATCCCGCCGACGAGCTCGAGGTCCACGCCGTCGACGCGCGCGCCGCCGGGCTGGTCGACGGCGCGCCGGTGCGCGTGATCAGCCCGTTCGGCGAGGCGCACGCGATCGTGCGACTGTCCGACCGGATGACACCCGGGCAGGCGTTCCTCAGCTTCCACTTTCCCGAGACCGGCACCAACCGGCTGATCAGCGGCGTGCTCGATCGGATCGCGGACTGCCCGGAGTACAAGATCACGCCGGTGCGGATCGAGCGGATCGAGCGCACGACATGACCGACGCGACCCTCGCGGCGGCGGCGGCGCGGCTCGGGCTGGAGGCGCGTGAGCTGACCGCGTACGGCGACTGGGCCGCGAAGGTCGCCGCGTCCGCGGGCACGCGTCCGCGCGACCGACCGGGGGTGGCGCGGCTGATCCTGGTCTCGGCGATCACTCCGACCCGCGCGGGCGAGGGCAAGACCACGACGAGCATCGGGCTCGCCGACGCGCTCGCGCGGCTGGGCGAGCTGGCGGTCGTGGCGCTGCGCGAGCCCTCGCTCGGCCCGTCGCTCGGGATGAAGGGCGGCGGCACCGGCGGGGGCGCCGCGCAGCTGGTCCCTGCCGATCGCATCAACCTGCACTTCACCG
>JAPLLF010000198.1 GCA_026387715.1 Pseudomonadota bacterium | reverse complement strand
CTTCGAGTTCTCCTGGAACTGATCCTCAGGAACCGAGATCCGCATGTCGATCACCCACGAGTCCATCGTCGACTGTCCGCGTTGTCAGCTTCCGGTCCGCGTCTTCGTCGCTGATTCGCTCAACGCGGGGCGGCACCCCGGGCTCCGAGCGGCCCTGCTCGACGGTTCGTTGCATCGGTTCACGTGCGTCTGCGACTACCAGATCGTCGTCGATAAGTACCTGCTCTACTTCGATCACGGCCGAGGGCACTTCTTCTTCACGTTCCCCCGCACCCAGATCACCAACCTCGCCGCGTGTCTCGCCGAAGCCCGCGAGGTGTTCGAGCTCTCGTTCGGCGCACAGGCGCCCGACGAGGTTCGACCGCTCGCCGCGCAGACGATGGTGCGCGTGTGCTTCGGCCTCGATCAGCTCCGCGACAAGGTGATCGCCGACGACCACGGGCTCAGCGATCTCGTGCTCGAGGAGCTGAAGTGCGAGGTCCTCGCCGAGCGCGCGGAGCTGCGCGAGCTGCAGGTCATCGGACTCTGGCTCGTGGGCGTCCACGCCGAGACGCTCGAGTTCCTCACGCAGGGTCTCGATGGAACGCGCCCACAGCGCATCAAGATCCCCCGCGCCGCCTACGACGAGATCGCGGCTCGTGGACACGCGGAGATCCTCGCCGCGCGTCCGAGCCTGGTGAATGGCCCCCACGTCAGCATGCTCGGCATGCTGCTCGAGACCGCATGACGAACCAAGCCTGGACCACGGCCGAGGCGACGTTGCGCCGCTACTTTGCGGAGCGCGGCGTCGAGCTCCTCGATGTCACCGCCAAGCCCGAGTCGACCCTCGGCCTCGCCTTCTGGGTGCGCTACGTGGCGGGTGGCGGTGGGCTCGTGCTGGTGCGCGACGCCGAGGTCCTCGCCGAGCCCTCCCCGGCGTCGGTCGATCGGTTCGTCGAGCTCGACGACGTCCTCCATCGCAAGACGGTGTCGGCGGCGGACTTCCTCTACGTCGTCACGGTGTGGAAGGCGCTCCCCGACCTCGGCTCGAATCCGATCCGCGAGCACGTCAAGGCCGCGCTGAACCCCGCGTGGGTCCGGACCGCCGACACGACCGCGTTCGTGGTGCACGCTGCTCGCACGACCTCCGCGGGCTCGCGCAACCGTCCGATGATGGCCGTGCGGCGAGCCACGGCGCAGATCGGGGCGCACGGCATCACGTGGATCATCGAGGACACCGAGGCGTCGCTCGCCTGATGCCGCCCTGGCGTGAGCGCCGTGTCGACCAGCTCTTCCCGACGCTGGTCGCCCGCGCGGAGCTCGATGACCCGGCGCTGCTCGCGAGCGTGGGCGCGCAGATCTTCGCGGCCGAACGATCCCGCCCGACGGTGGCGCGGGGTGAGCTCACCGGCTGGCAGAGCGACAACGATCTCGCCATCTGGAGCGCCGAGACCGGGCGGCTGGTGGAGCTGCTCGCGCAGGCGATGATGACCGCCTTCACGGCGAGCGCCAGCGAGGACATCGAGCTGTTCGCGTGGGCCAACGTGTTGCGCGCCGGCGACTACTTCTCGCCGCACACCCACGCGAACGCGGCGTGGAGCGGCGTGCTCTACGTCGACGCCGGCGATCCGGATAGCGGTGGGCTGCTGTGCTTTCGCGATCCCCGCGCGGGCGCCGCGATGGTGATCGGGGAGTCGAACCGGTTCGACAGCGCGTGCACCGTTCGCATCGCGCCTCGCCTCGGCGAGCTCGTCGTGTTCCCCGCGTGGCTCGTGCACTGGGTCACGCCGTATCGTGGGGCGCGCCCGCGCGTGAGCGTCGCGTTCAACGCGCGCTGACGCAGTTACTTCGTCGCGTCGAGCACGCGGGTGATCGATCCGGCCAGCTCCTGCGCCTCGGCCTTCGACACCGTCACCAGCTGGCCCCCGACGAGCAGCTGCACCGTGCCATCCGGCATCGCGATGACCCGCTTGCGCTTGTTCACCACCACGTAGCTCCCACCCACGCGTCGCTTGCGATCCCCGACCGCCTCGCGCGTCGGGCTGCGCCCCACCGCCTCGCGCGTCGGCGCGCGTGGTCGCACGAGCTCCTCCGTCGGCCGCTTGCTCGCGACGAGATCGATGGTGCGGGTCTTCGAGCGTGGCGGCACGCGCCACGATCTCACACCCGAGGGCAGCGCCTCGCGGCCCTTGGGGTTGTGCTGGGTGCGCGGGTGGCGATCTCACGTCAAACCGAAGGTGACGCAGCGGACGTTGGTCGCTTTTCACGTACGATAACAATCACCTGTGCGGACGTGCGTGCTGCTTGGCTTGCTGGGATCGTGCGCATCTCCCCTCCACACGTCCACGGCGCCGCCGCTCCCGCGATGTGAGCTCCCGATCGCGACGCTCCTGACGTCCACACATGGAGCAACGCTGGAGCGCTGGGATCTCCCCGAGACGGACGTCTGGTTCGGCGAAGCGCTGCCGTCGAGCGCGAGCTATGCCGCGTACCGCAACACCTTGCATGCGATGGGAGCCGACGTGATCCATCCCGTCGCCGATCCCCCGATCGTCACCACCGCCGAAGCACGCGCGCAGTGGCACCGTGAGGACGCGAACCTCGAGCTCGTGTACAGCGGCCGGGTCGGCACGATCCGACCGATCCACTGTCTCGAGGCCGCGCTGTTCGCCTACCACCACGAACGCGCCGACCAGCTCACCCAGCCGTCCGAGATGATCGTGTTCGTGCTGCGAAAGGATCGACGGTTGCGCGTCTACGCGGGGCGAGGCGACTCGATGTACCCGCCAAAATCCGTTTATGGAGTGACCGAGGTCACCGCGGATCACGCAGCCGGCTGGCAACTCGTCGCCAACCTTCACAACCACACGATCCGTAGCTTCGCGGGCAAGCCTGCGCTCGGCGTCACGGTGCCGAGCACGAACGACGTGAAGTTCCTGCGCGGCCTCGTCGACGAACTCGGGCTCCCCACGATCCTGGTGACCAACGGCGTGTTCACGATCGACGTGCCCGCCGCTTCGCTCGCGACCCTTCAAGCGGCCGACTAACGCGCCGTCGCGGGGGATCCGACCTCAAACCGAAGGGGCGCGCTTGACGATGGAGAAAGTTCGCGTACGATAACGGTGACCTGCGGGATTAACTCAGCGGTAGAGTGTCAGCTTCCCAAGCTGAAGGTCGAGAGTTCGAATCTCTTATCCCGCTCGAAAATTCGAGAGACATGCCGGGAGGTTGCAGCGGCCTTCGCTCATCTCTCAGCTCGCAATCTTCAAGACGACCTCCGAAACCCCACCCGAAACCCCACTTCCAGTGGTGGAAGCGGGTTCGGTGGTGGGAGACGGCGGGACGAGCTTGAGCACGCCCCGAATCGCCGCGCGTTTTTCATCGAGACCGACCGTCGAGTAATGCCGCTGCATCTCCTCGGTGACGTGACCCGTTAACGCCCGCCGCACGACCGCATCGACGTTCGCGAGCCGGACGAGGTCCGTGAACGTGTAACGGAGGCCGTGAACGGTGAAGCGCTTCGAGATCTTCGCCTTCGCGAGGCAGCTGCCCCATGCGCGGTCGAGGCTGTTCGGCGTGCGGAGCGTCCCGACCGACGAAGGGAACATGTAGCCCTTCTTCGTCAGGTCAGGATTCTCCACGGCCGCAGCATCGAGCCGCGCGCGGTGTGCAGAGAGGATCTCGGCCAGCTCCGGCAGCACCGGATACTCCTTCGGCGCGCGTTTCTTCCGGGTGACCGAGCCGAGCTTGCCGCGCACGTTCTTGCGGTGGATCCGCAAGACGCACGCGGTCTCGTCCCAGTCCTCCCAGTGCAACGCGCTCGCGTGACAGAACCGAAGTCCCGTGTACGCGAGCAGAGACACCAGCGCGTGATGCTGCGGGTAGCTCGTCTGCATCGCATTGAGAAACGCCATCAGCTCGTCCGCGGTGAGCGCGTTCGACTGTTCGTCGTCCATGCTCGCCTCGGGTAACACGATGCGCAGCGTTGGATCACGCGGCAGGCTGAGCGTGGCCATCGCGTCGCGAGTCATCGTGCGAAGCACGCGAAACCAGCCGGCAACCGTGTCGCGGGTGTATGCCCGCCGCGCAGTCTTGCTGATTCGCTTGCTGCCCTTCTTCTCGGACGTCCAGCCGCGCGTCAGCGCGCCGTCGATCCAACCCTGCACATCCTGTGCTGTGAGCGCGTCGTAGTAGAGGTCACCCAGTGCCGGCAAGATGTGCTTTTCGAGGGCGTCCGCGTAAGTTCTTGCCGTCGACGAGTCGAGCTTTAACGTCTTCGACTTCATCCACGATTGCGCGAATTCCCCAACGCGAACCTTCTTGGTTAGCTCGGGCGGGTTTTTGGTCTCGTTGATCAAGAGGTCGCGCTGCTGCGCGGCCTCGTGGGCGGTCACCCCTTCTAGGATCCGATCGATCTCCTTGTGTTTGCCCGTGCGAGGGTCGACCACCTTCGCGCGGATCCAATACTTCGCCTGGTCGAGACGGAACACGCCCGGATAGCGTGTCGTTTCCTTGTTCTTCACGAGGAAGAGCCTTTCTGCTGTCTCCGGTCCCAAGGCAGGGCCGAGCGTAGCGCGCGGCGCGTGCCGCTGCGAACCGATCGAGCTCGGCTCGCGTGAATAAATGCGATCCCTTTGGTCCGGCACCCATCGGCATCAGCTCGCCGCGCGCGATCGCGGTCCGGATTCCGGATGCGGTGCGGAAGCGGAGGTAGTGCGCGGCCTCTGCCGTCGTCAGGAGGGTGTCCTCGACGAGATTGTCGCCACGCTGCGGCGACAATCGTGCGAGCGGCGCCCGCACGGGCTTTGGGGGCTCCGAATTGTCGCAGCACTGCTGCGACAATTGGCCCGCCGTCGGACGCGCGTCCACCGACACGGTTACGCGGCCTCGGAGCGCACCGCCGGTGGGGCCGGCGTGAACGCATCGCGGTGCTCGATCAACTTCCAAGCCTCGAGATGCGGGCGCGCATCGACGGGAACGAACACGCGGCTGCGGTCGTGCTCCCACAGCTCGAAGTGCAGCGACTTGAACGCGCCGGGTTCGCGCGCGCCGACGTAGCCGATCGCGTCGCCGGCGCGGACGTACTGCGCACGCGGGCGGTAGAGGTCGGTGCGAATCGCGACGACGGACTGGAGGTTCGCGTAGTGCGACGCCCAGCCGTTGCCGTGGTTGATGATGATCCCGAAGCCGTGGCCGAGCCGACCGGCGAACGTTATCTCGCCACCGTCGATCGCGAGCGCGGGTGTCATCGGCGGAAGCAGGTGGGTCGTGGTCCCGTTCGGCGAGCCGATCGGGCAGCTCTCGATCGCGTCCGTCGGATCGAAGCGCGGGTACGCGAGCTCGACGCCGCGGATCTCGGCGCATCTTGCGTCCGACACGACCGGCGCGCGGCCGTTGATCGCCGCGAGCGGCCACACGCGCTCGGCGACCTCGGAGATCCGAATCGGCGGCCGGCGAACCTTCACGAACATCGGCGGGTTGAGCGCGAGCGCGATGTCATCCATGGCTCACCTCCTCGTGCCGACGCCCGCGGAACAGGAGCACCGCACCGAGCACACCGGCGCCGATCAAGATCGGCACGCCAGCACCCGAGAGCAGGCCCTTCCCGGCGGCGTTGACGACCTTGCCTGCGGCCTGCGCGGTATCGGCGAGCACCTCGACGCCCTTGCTCGCGACGGTGCTGAGCGTATCGGGCAGGTGTACGACGCTGTCCTTGATCGACTCCTTCGCGAGGTCCCACTTGCTCGGAGCCTCGTCGGCGACCGCGACGTGAATCGCCGTGGAGGAGAGTGCTCGCCAGAACGAGTTGTTCTTCGCGTAGATTGCGTTGGGATCCGCGGCGTGACGCGCGAGCTGATCGACGTCCGCGGTCGCCGCGCGCCAGATCTTGGTGACGTAGTCGGTTCCCATGATGTCCTTCACGTCACCGAGCTGCTTCGTCCAGTAGTCGGCGAGTGCGACGACATCGGCGTTGGTCGTGCGCGGGATCGTGCGCTCGACGCCGGCCATCCCCGCGTCGGGCTTCATCTGGTCGGAGCCGCGCAGGTCGCGGAGGTACTTGAACTCGGCGTTGTACAGGTCGTCGTACGTCTGGATGCCGTCGAAGTGCTTGAACGGGCCGTCCCCGTCCGGACCGACGTTGCGCGGCTCGGCGACCTCGCTCGTCTCGATGATCGAGAACAGCGCCATCCAAGCGCGCGTCGCGGGCGGACGGAGTGCGAGGTTGTCGAGGTACACCGCGACCGCTTCGAGCGTCGCCCAGAACGCACGGTTGTTGACGTAGGTCTCGTGGAGGTCCGCGAGCGCGTCGCGCTGGATGTCCGCGAGCGTCGCGCGCCAGCGGCGCACGACCTTGGGCGCGGCGTTGGCGCGGATCGCCGGGGTAAGCGTCGCGGCGATCGCGGCCACCTGCTCGCCGGTCGTGCGCGGCCAGCGGGTTCCGTCGGGCAGCTCGATCGCGCCGCGGTCGGCGAACGCGCGATGGCGAAGCTCGAGGTAGCCGTCGAGCCAGGTCGAGATGGTCATCACGCCTTCCTCGCGTTCTGGGTGGAGCGCTTGGGCAATTGTTTCGTCGACGGACGCGGCAAGGCGACCGGGACGCGAAGACCGCGCGGCGAAGGCGCGGCTGTGGGCACCGGCTCCGCATCGCGCTGCGCGGCGATGGTCGTGAGCCGTCCGATCATGAGATCGATGATCTGGTCGACCGAGACGCGCGAGGTCGGCGCCGGCATGGTCATCCCGGGAAGCACGATCGGCCTCCCGGGCTCGGTATCGAGAGCCGCGACGATCGTGCGACACGCTTGGACGCCGGTCGCTTTCTGCTCGGCGCTCGCCTCGGTGGCGACGGCCACGCGGATCGCTTCGATGAGCTCTTGCATGGGGAATCCTTTCAGAACCGAACGGTTTCGTCGGTCGCCACGTCGGGCTGGCCGATCTGGTTGTCGCGGGGCCGGAGCCGCGCGATGGTGCGCATCTCTTCGTCGAGTGCGGCACCGGGAGAGGTGAGGCGCACCGCGACTTCGACGTCGGCGCGCGGATACGTCAGACCAGGATCGGCGCCTTCGCCGTACTGGCCTTTCCAGAAGCCCTTCCACCTGCGCCACATTTGAAAGTGACGCGTGAGGGTGTCGTACAGCCGCCCCGCCGACGAGCCGACGTAGAGACACTCGTACGTCTCGGCGTCGCGGATGATGTAGACGCCAGCCTTGCCCTTCAGCGCGCGCACCCACTCGGGGTACGGCTCGCCGCGATCGCCGAGCGCGCGATACGCCGAGGTCGTGCCGTTACGCCCGTTACGCGCGACTTGCGGAGCCCCCGACGGCGACCACGGCGAGGTAACCCGTGTCCAGGTCGCGAGGTACGGCGCGGGATCGACAGCGCCCGACCGCTTCCCACCGCTCCACAGCTCGAAGTGCAGGTGCTTGAGGTGCTCGCCGTCGGTCGGGCTCGCGCCGATCGTGCCGAGCGGCTGGCCGGCACGAACGAGCTCGCCGCGCTTCACCGCGAGCGCGGAGAGGTGCGTGTAGTACGTCGCCGAGCCGATCGGGTGCTGGATGATCACGCTGTAGCCCATGCCGGTCATGTCGGCGAACGAGACCGTGCCGGCCGACGCGGCAAGCGCGGAGACTCCGTCGGGCATGAAGAACAGCGCGGTACCGTTCGTGGTCTTCGGTGGGTAGACCGCGATCAGATCGCGAGGATCTCGGCGGCGGAACATGAGGTCCACGCCGAGGTGTTCGCGTGGATCGTTGGCTTGCGTACCGCGATGGAACTCGTTGGAGACCACGACAGGACGATCGCCAAGCGTCGGAACCGGAACGGTCCAGCCGACGAGCGGAGGCGGCACGAGCCCTTCGTTGGTCGGCGACGCCGTGCGCGAGCGACGCCACAGGAGGACGCCGGCGGCAACGACGCCACCTCCGAGGACGAGGCCGAGTGAATGGTCCCGCATCATCGCGCTCCGCGGCGATTGAGGAGGCGGACGATCTTCGCGGCCAGCTCGTCGGTCTCGTACGGCGAGAGCGCATAGCGCTCATCGCCGAGGTCCACG
>JAPLLF010000358.1 GCA_026387715.1 Pseudomonadota bacterium | reverse complement strand
TACGCCAGCGAGCTGTCAGGCGAGCCAGCACCCTTGGGGTGAGCGGCGGTGAACGCGAGCCCGGCGAGCTCGGTCTTCGCGTCCGCGATCGAGGGGACGTTCGCGTGGTTCCACGCCGCGCGCAGCGACAAGGCCATCCGCGTGCGCAGCCCCGCGATCGCGGGCCGATCGAGCTCGTCGGTGACGATCTCGCGCGGCGCGATGCGCATGATCTCGTCGGCGATCGTCGCGAGCGGCAGCTCGGTCGCCGACAGCTCGCCGGTGGTCGCGTCGAGGTACGCGAGCCCGCAGCGATCGGCCTTCTTGTCGTGCACCAGCGACGCGACGTAGCGTGGCAGCTTGGGATCGAGCACGTCGTCGTCGAGCACGATGCCCGGCGTGATCACGCGCACGACCTCGCGCTTGACGAGCCCCTTGGCGAGCTTGGGATCCTCGACCTGCTCGACCATCACGATCGTCTTGCCCAGGTCGGTGAGCTTCGCGAGGTACCCCCGCGCCGCGTGGTGCGGGACGCCGCACATCGGGATGGCGTCCTCTTTCCCCTTGTCGCGCGTCGTCAGCGTGAGGTCGAGCAGCCGCGAGCCGAGGACCGCATCCTCGAAGAACATCTCGTAGAAGTCGCCCAGCCGGAAGAACACCAGCGCGTCGGGATAGCGGTCCTTGACGTCGAGGTACTGCCGCATCAAGGGCGTCTCGGCGGGGCTCCGACTCACGTGCGAGGGGTAGCACGCGACTCTGACGCACCCGGTCTAGCGCGGTGGTGGGGTCAGCAGACGCCGGCTCGCTCCCCCGAGGTTGCGGTCCCGGTCCCCTGGCTCGAGCAATAGCCGGCTTTGTGATCAACAGGTTACAGCTGCGTTTCCTGGGCCCGTCCGTTGCACAGTCTGCGCAACATCATGAGGTTCCATCTCGCCGCCCTCCTCTTCGCGACGACGTTCACCGCTTGCTCGGACGCTCCGACGGGTGCTGGCGACGCGGAGCCGACGCTCGAGATCACGAGCCCCGACCGTGGCACGACCTCGGACGGCACCCAGGTCACCGTGACCGGGCACGTCGCCGACGACAGCCCCGGCGTCAAGCTCACCATCAACGGCCAGGCGGTCGTCCCCGCGGCCGACGGCTCGTTCTCCGCCCTGGTGGACGTCACGCCGGGCATGTCGCTCATCGAGACCCACGCGATCGACTCCACCGGCCACGACGTCCGCGATATCCGTGCGGTGCTCGCGGGCACGCTGTCGCCTAGCGACGGCTCGGTGTCCTCGCAGATCGCCGCCCGCGCCGGCGCCGACACCCTCACCGCCGTCGGCAACGTCATCGCCGGCCAGGCCAGCACGATCGACTTCGACGCGATCGCCAAGCAGCAGAACCCGGTCTACAACAACGGCGGTTGCCTCGGCGCGAAGGTCGACATCACCAGCGTCAGCCTCGGCGCCATCACCGCGGCGCTCGCGCCGATCACCGATCGGCTGTCGACCGACGTCGAGATCGCGAACATCGTCGTCAAGGCGCACGCCGACTACAAGGTCGCGTGCATCGGCGGCGGCGCGACGATCACGGTGAAGTCGACGAAGGCCCGCATCCACGGCGAGCTCGGCGTCGCCGTCAACTCGATGAACGTCCGCACCTCGCTGCCGACCGCGACGGTCGCGCTCGACGGCTTCTCGCTCGACGTCGGCGGCATCCCGAGCGCGGTCGAGAACCTGTTCAAGGCGCAGATCCGCACCGCCGTCGAGAACGCGCTCGTCGACGCGATCAAGAGCAAGGTCCCGGGCTTCGCGGACAGCGCGCTCGCCGGCCTCGTCGCCAAGCCGCTGTCGACCAACCTCCTGGGCCACGATCTGGCGTTCGGCATCACGCCCGCGCAGGTCGACCTCTCGCCCGACGGCCTGTTCATCGCGCTCGACACCAAGGTGACCGTCGCCGGCGGCGAGGGTGGCATGTTCGTCGCCACCTCGGCCGACGCGACGCCCGCCCTGATGGCCGGCTCGACCGACCTCGGCGTCGCGCTCGCCAACGACGCGATCAACCAGCTGTTCGCCGGCCTGTGGGCGACGGGCGCGATGGACCAGGAGCTCGACATCAGCACGGTCGGGCCGCTCGCCGCGCTGCTCGACGACGACACCAAGACGCTGTCGGTGCACTTCTCGCTGCCGCCGAGCGTCACCACCGACGGCGAGGCGCTCGGCCTCGCGATCGGCGACCTCATCATCACCGGCAAGGACGCCGCCGGCGCCGACGTCCAGAAGATGGCGATCACGTTGACCACCGCGCTGTCGGCGGCGCCGACCCAGGCCGGCAAGCTCGCGCTCACCACCGGCACGCCGGTCGTCAAGGCGCAGATGTTGTTCCAGTCGGAGGTCGTCGACCGCCCGCTGACCGGCCAGCAGATCGAAGGCATCGTCAGCGGCGCGTGGGGTCTCGTCGGCAGCATGGCCGACTCGGCGCTCGCGAAGGTGCCGATGCCGCAGATCTCCGGCGTCTCGTTCGGCGCGCCGCGCATCGTCTCGCGCAACAGCTTCGTGGTCGCCGACATCGCCGTGCACTGACCGCATCCCGGCCCACCCAACGTCCCGTCTCCGGACGGGACTTCGTCGTTTTCGGAGTGGCCCATACCAATTGAGCGATGACGCGGCGCGTGGTATCCGAGCCCCGTGACCCAGCTTTTGTTCATCCTGCTGCTGGCGGCGTCGGGGGCCTTCTTCGCGCGGACCGTGTGGCTGTTCGGTCGCGCGGTGGCTCAGGGTGCCAAGGATCCGCGCCCGCGCCTCGACCAGCTCCCGGGGCGGTTGATGGACGTCGGCATCTACTTCTTCGCGCAGAAGAAGGTCGCCGAGGAGGGTCCGTCGCACCGCACGAGCAAGCACCACCTGTTCATCTTCTGGGGCTTCCTCGTCATCACGATCGCCACGGCCGATCTGATCGTCTCGGGCGTCGTCCCGGGGCTGTCGCTCAAGCTGCTCCCCGAGCTCCTGTACGGCCCGATCTTCCTCGCGATCGACGTGATGAACCTCGTCGTCCTCCTGATGATCTGCTGGTCGATCATCCGCCGCACGATCGTCAAGCCGTCGCTCATCCCGTGGACGCTCGACGCCGGCCTCATCCTCGGCGCGATCGGCTCGCTGATGATCACGCACTTCCTGTTTCACGGCTATCACATCGCGGCCGAGATCACGGCCGGCCACGCCGCACCCTGGTTCATGCCGATCGCCGGGCTCGTCGGCAAGGCGCTCGCGCCGATCGATCTGGAGGCGGCGGCACGCGGTACGACGCTGGGCTACTGGGCGCACGTGCTGATCGTGCTGACGTTCCTCAACTACCTGCCGTACAGCAAGCACATCCACTTGCTCGGCGCGCTGCCGAACATCTTCGCGCGCAATCGCAGCGAGCGCCTGATGGATCTGCCGAAGATCGATCTCGAGGACGAGAACCAGTGGGGCGTGAAGAAGTTCGAGCAGTTCTCGTGGAAGAGCCTGCTCGACACCTACGCGTGCACCGAGTGCGCTCGCTGCTCGAACTACTGCCCCGCGTACAACACCGGCAAGAACCTCTCGCCCATGCAGCTCGTGCACGACATCCGCTACGAGATGCTCGATCGCGTGCAGCTGCGCGACAAGATCGCCAAGCTCGAGGGCGAGGTCGCGTCGATGACCGCCTACTCGACGTCGCACGGCTTCGACGCGACGCACCCGCACCCGGACCTCGCGTTCACGGTGCAGCAGCTCGACGCGACCAAGGCCGAGGAGGCGGCGATGCCGCTGATGACCGGCGGCCGGATCGCCGAGGACACGTTGTGGGCGTGCACGACGTGCGGCGCCTGCCAGGAGGTCTGCCCGGTGTTCATCGAGCACCCGCTCAAGATCATCCAGATGCGGCAGAACCTCGTGCTCGAGCAGGAGAAGACGCCGGCGGAGCTCCAGCGCACCTTCCGCAACATCGAGCGCCAGCAGAACCCGTGGGGCGTCGGCAACGACACCCGCATGGACTGGGCCGAGGGGCTCGACGTGCCGCTGATCGAGGACAACCCGGACCCCGAGTACATCCTGTGGGTCGGCTGCGCCGGCGCGTTCGACGCGCGCATCATCAAGCAGACCAAGGCGATGGTGAAGATCCTCAACACCGCCGGCGTCGACTTCGCGGTGCTCGGTCACCAGGAGGTCTGCACGGGTGACCCGGCGAAGCGCGCGGGCAACGAGATGTTGTTCCAGGCGATGGCGGAGCAGAACATCGAGACGCTCAACAGCCACCACGCCAAGAAGGTCGTGACGTCGTGCCCGCACTGCTTGCACACCCTGCGGCATGACTACCCGCAGTTCGGCGGCAACTTCGAGGTCGTGCACCACACGCAGCTGATCGACCACCTGTTCAAGGCCGGCAAGCTGACCGCGACGAAGAGCCCCGTCGACACGCTCACGTATCACGACAGCTGCTACCTCGGCCGCTGGAACAAGGAGTTCGACGCGCCGCGCGACGTGATCGCGGCGATCGGCGTGCCCGGCGGCTACACGGAGCTGGCGCGCAACAAGCGCCACGGCTTCTGCTGTGGCGCCGGCGGTGGTCGCATGTTCATGGAGGAGCACGACGGCCAGCGCGTGAACGAGAACCGCACCGACGAGATCATCGCGTCCGGCGTCAGCGCCGTCGCGGTCGCGTGCCCGTTCTGCAACGTCATGCTGACCGACGGCATGAAGAGCAAGAACGTCGAGGACAAGATCCAGGTGCTCGACATCGCCGAGCTCGTCGCGGCCGCGATCCCCGACGTGCCGCGCGATCGTCTCGTGAGGAAGAAACTCCCGGTCGCCGGGTCGTAAGTTCACTCGCGACGGGGAACAGGATACGTTCCCCGCGATGGCAAGAGCATGGCTGTTTCTGCTGCTCGCTGCGTGCAGCATCGGCGACGACACCCTCGAGGGCAGTCGTGGCGCGTGCGCGAGCGGGGGCGTG
>JAPLLF010000809.1 GCA_026387715.1 Pseudomonadota bacterium | reverse complement strand
CGCGGGCATGACGCTCGTGAGGAACCGCGCGCGGTCGTGGTAGCGGGCGTGCAGCGCCTGGAAGTTCGCCACCGCCTGGGGGATCGTCTCGCGATACGACGCGGGGGCGCCGTCCCAGTCGTAGAAGCAGCGCGCCATCACGAACCGCATGCCGAGCCGGCGCGCGGCCTCGATCGTCGCGGACGCGTTGTCGTTGCCGCCGGCGTTGAGGTAGTAGAAGTCGCAGCACGTCGTGACGCCGTGGAGCAGCATCTCGCCGAACGCGAACAGCGCGGCGGTCTCCATGGCCCTGGGATCCGCGCCGAGCTGGGGCGAGTAGCGGTACAGCGCGCGGTCGCGCCACTCGAGGAACGGCAGGTCGTCGCCGATGCCGCGCAGCAGCGACTGGAAGCTGTGGTTGTGCGTGTTGACCGTGCCGGGCACCATCGCGCGCCCGGTCCAGTCAATGCGGCGCGCGCCGGTGGCGCGCGGATCGCCGAGCACGACCTGCGGATCGTCGACGAGGACGATCGCGCCGTCGATCGCGAGGACGGAGGTCGCGAGCCTGGCGCCGGTGGGGACGATGGCTCGATCCGCGGTGATCACGACGACGTCGGACATCGCGCCAAGGTCTAACATGAGGGCTCGCACATGGTGATAGCTTCGCCGCGTGGGTGACCTTCTCGCGGACGTGAAGAGCGGCAAGCTCGATCCGGTCTACGTGCTCCACTCCGAGCACCCGGTCCTGATCGAGCGTGCGGTGACCGCGCTCCGCGACGTGATCGTGCCGCCCGCGGCGCGCGGCTTCAACTACGACGTCGTCGAGGGCAAGCCGTCGGGCAACAAGATCGTCGGGCTCGCGTCGACGCTGCCGATGATGGCGAAGTACCGCATGATCTTCGTGCGCGACCTCGGCCTGATGCCCGCGGACGACGCCGAGCCGTTCCTCGCCTACCTGGCCCGGCCGAATCCCTCGACGGTGGTCGTCGCGGTGACGACCAAGCTCGACAAGCGCCTCAAGCTGTTCGCCCAGCTCAGCAAGAAGGGCTTCCTGCACGTGCTCGAGGCGCCACGTCAGCTCCAGCCCTGGGTGCGCGCCGAGGCGAAGGTGAAGGGCGTCGAGCTCGACAGCGCGGCGATCACGCGGCTGGTCGAGACCGTCGGCGACGACCTGTCGCGGCTCGTGCTCGCCATCGAGCAACTCGGGCTGTACGCGGGGGGGCGCGTGGTCACCGCGGACGACGTCGACGACCTGATCGCCGACACCCGCGAGCGCTCGGTGTTCGAGCTCACCGACGCGATCGGCGCCGGTGATCGGGCGCGCTCGCTCGCGGCGGTGGCGTCGCTCTGCGATCAGCGCGAGAGCGCGGTCGGCGTCGTCGTCATGCTCGCGCGGTTCATCCGCAACCTGGCGATGCTCCACGCGCTGCGCGGCAAGGGCGTGCCGCGCAACGAGTGGGGTCAGCGCATCGGCGTGCCGCCGTTCGTCGTCGACAAGCTCGCAGGCCAGGCGCGTGGGTACACGCCCGACGTGCTCGCGCTCGCGACCACGCGGATCGCCGCGGCCGACCGCGCGCTCAAGGGCGACGTCACCCTGATGTCGCACCTCGGCGACCGATGGACCGGCCCGCAGATCAAGGCGCTCGGTCGCGATCTCGCCGATCGGGTGATCCTCGAGGACCTCGTCGGCGGCATCGTCGGGATGGCGGATCATCCCCTGCGCTGACGTGTCGGGCGGCCTCCAGCGCTATCATGCGGCGATGGAAACGGGCTGCCTGTGCTGCGACCAGATGGCGGAGGTTGGGGTGTTGTGTCGAGGGTGTGCCATCGATGTCGCGCCTTGCGAGGGGCTCATCGCGGACCACCTCCGAAGCAACGTCGATCCGGAGGAAGCCGCGGGCTGGATCGTCGACGGGTTCGGGACCGCCCACGCGCTCCTCCCTCGGTCGACGCTCGGCCGCCACCAGGACGGCCAGTTCGTGATCCTGTCGAGCTCGGTGTCCCGCGAGCACGCACGGCTCGAGAAGACGAACGACGGGTGGCACGTCCGCGATCTCGGGAGCCACAACGGCACCTTCGTGGACGACCAGCGGGTGCAGGGCAGGGCGTCGCTCCCCCACCACGTGCGGATCAGGATCGGCGACGTCGCGCTGTGGTTCCTCGCCGAGGTTCGCTACCAGCCGTCGGAGGGGCCTCGATGGCAACGGTCACGGCCGGTGGCGGCATGCTGCGCTACGTCCTCACCCACAACGGCATCGAGATGTGCCTGGTCGTCGGCAGCGACCCCGGCGTCGGTGGGGCGCTGCTGACCCGCGGGCCCGGTCAGACCTCGTGGGTCGAGCGCGGCCTCGCACCGCTCGAGCTCCAGCTGCTACGGGCGCTGTGCGTCCGGGCGATCGAGGAGGCGAGCTCGCCGTCCACGGTGCGCGGGTGCGTCGCGACCCGGCAGCTCGTCCGGGACCTGCCGTTCCAGAGCAAGTACGCCAACGAGGAGAACGTGCGCCAGGTCGTGCGGCGCGTGCGCGGGGAGCTGGCCGACGTCGGCGCGGACGGGTTGCTCGCGGTGGCGCCGGGCCGCGGCTACTACCTCACGACGACGATCGCGATCACGAAGTAGCCGGCGGCTCCGCCGAGCGTGCGCGCTCGCGGAGCAGGATGTCGACGCTCACGGCGATCATGCAGATCGCCGCGATGATCGACGTCACGCTCGAGTGCGCGAGCACCACGAGCGCGACGCCGACGAGGACCGCGAGGACGAGCTTGATCACCCCGGTGTCTTACGGCCCGTCGGGGTGTTCGCCCACCCGGTTCACGTGGATCTCACTCCGCCCGGGTGAGGTCGACGGCGAGCGTGACCGTCCGTTCGCTGCTGACGTGCTGCGCGTGTTGCTGGGTCGCGTGGAACCTGACCCACCAGGCGCGCGCCTGCTCGTCGGGCCAGTCCGCCATCGGCGGCAGGGCGGCGAGCGCGGCCGCGAGGTCACCCGCCGTCGCGAACCGGTCGGAGG
>JAPLLF010000790.1 GCA_026387715.1 Pseudomonadota bacterium | reverse complement strand
ATGGGATCGCGGCGGCGGTGTTCGTCCGTGCCGAGCTCGGCCACGCGTACATCGGCATGCTCTCGGTGCGCCCCGACCTCCAGGGCACCGGCCTCGGCATGCGCCTCGTGCGGATCGCCGAGGCGCTCGGCGAGGCGCTCGGCGCGCGCTCCGTCGGGCTCCGCATCGTCAACCTCCGCGAGGACCTCGCCCGCTGGTACAAGAGCCTCGGCTACGTCGAGGTCGGCACGTCGCCCTACAAGCGCGCGTCGAAGCGCCCGTGTCACTTCATCGAGATGCAGCGCCCCCTCGGGCTCCTCGTCGATGCGGGTCATTCGGCCTCGGCCGCGTACGCATGATACGGTCACCGCATGGCTTCTCGTGCGGTGCTCGTTCTCTCGATTCTCTGTGGCTGTGGTAGCGGGGGTGGGTTCCCCGACGCCAAGCCCAAGGGCGACGCCAACGACCCCCCACCGGGCACGTTTCGTGTCGCCTGGTCACTCGTCGACCTCCAGAACAACACGATCGACTGCGCCAAGGTCTCCGCGATCTCCGTGACCGGGACGATGCGCTCGCCGGAGATCGCCGGTGGCTCGACCCAGGTGTTCTCCTGTCAGAGCGGTAACGGCGCGTCGCAGAGCATCATCCCGGGGAACTGGGCGATCGACTGGGACCTCTCCTGTGGCCTCGGCACGATCTCCACGGCGCCTCGGACCGAGGTGCTCATCGAGTCCGGAAAGGCGGCCGACCTCGCGCCGCTCACCTTCCAGGTCGACACGACCGGCGGCCTCGCGCTGCACTTCAACACCAACAAGGCCGGCGGCACCTGCGGCCCGACGGCGAGTGGCGGCGGCGGCATCACCGGCACGACGATCACGCTGGTCCATGCGCCAGGTGGCGTGTGCGAGCCGGTCACGCTCGCGATCGCCGCTGGGGCGACGCGCCCCGCCAGCAGCTACGTCGTCGATTGCACCACGCCGGTCGATGCCGGCTGCATCGAGAACGACCAGGCGATCACCGCGTCGGGGCTCGCCTCGGGGGCCTACCAGATTCACATCCGCGGAAGCCAGGCGGCCGCCTCGTGCTGGACCAACGACGACATGTTCTCGGTCCCGCCGGCCGGCAAGGTCCTGACCCGAACGTTGAACCTGGGCTTCGCGACCGGGACGCCGGGCTGCACGCCCTGATTTTTGTGGTGTAGTTTCGGCGCGTGACGACGAGCGCGCATTTTCGACCGAACCTTCGCGACATCTACTTCCAGCTCTTCGAGGTCCTCGACATCGCGTCGACGTCCCTCGGCAAGGGGCCGTTCGCGTCGATGGACGAGGACACCGCGCGCGGCGCGATCGACGGCCTGTGCGAGCTGGTGCAAGCGGCCTGGGCGCCGACCTTCGTGGTCGGCGATCGCGTGGGCGCGACGTTCGACGGCAAGGGCAACGTCACGCTCCCGCCCGCGTTCAACAAGGCGTTCGACGCGTTCTACGCGGGCGGCTGGAACAAGCTCGATCTGCCCGAGGCGATGGGTGGCTATGGGGCTCCCCCGTCGGTGCAGTGGGCCGCGTTCGAGCGGATGGCCGGCGCGAACGCGTCGCTCTGCTTCTACATGCTCGGGAACTTCATGGTGAAGATCGTCGAGGAGCTGGGCACGCCGGCGCAGCGCGCGCGGTTCGTCAAGCCGATGCTCGAGCAGCACTGGGGTGCGACGATGGTGCTGACCGAGCCGGCGGCGGGCTCCGACGTCGGGGCGGCGACCACGAAGGCGACCCACGTCGCCGGCGACGAGTACCTGCTCGAGGGCGTGAAGCGGTTCATCACCAACGGTGACTTCGACCATCCGACGAACATCATCCACATGGTGCTCGCGCGTCCCGAGGGCGCGGGCCCGGGCACCAAGGGGTTGTCGCTGTTCGTCGTGCCCAAGTTCTGGGTCGAGGCCGACGGCTCGCTGGGCGCGCGCAACGGCGCGATGGTCACCAACATCGAGCACAAGATGGGGCTGCGTGGCTCGGCGACGTGCGAGCTCACGCTCGGCGACGGCGTGCCGTGTCGTGGCCTCCTGCTCGGCGACGTGCACCAGGGCATCGCGCAGATGTTCCAGGTCATCGAGTACGCGCGCATGGCGGTCGGCACGAAGTCGATGGCGACGCTGTCGACGGCGTATCTCAACGCGCTCGACTACGCGCGCGAGCGCAAGCAGGGGTCGGATCTCGCGAAGCAGACCGACAAGGCCGCGCCGCGCGTGGCGATCATCCGCCACCCCGACGTGCGTCGCATGTTGATGTTGCAGAAGGCGTTCGCCGAGGGCCTGCGCGCCGTCGTGATGTGGACGGCGTCGCTCCAGGATCGCGTGGCCCTCGCGGGTGGGCACGGGGCCGAGAGCGCGCGTGCGCTCGAGGCGCTCAACGATCTGATGCTGCCGCTCATCAAGGGTTACGGCAGCGAGAAGGTCTACGACCTGCTCGCCGTCTCGCTCCAGGTCTTCGGCGGTTCGGGCTACTGCCAGGACTATCCGATCGAGCAGTACATCCGCGATCAGAAGATCGACTCGCTGTACGAGGGCACGACGCACATCCAGGCGCTCGACCTGTTCTTTCGCAAGATCGGTCGCGATCGCGGCGCGACGCTGCAGGTGCTGCTCGGCGAGATCACGGCGACCGCGAACGCGCTGCCCGCCGAGCTCGCCGTCGAGAAGGCCGCGCTGCTCGCCGGCCTGGGCGACGTCCAGGCGATCGTGATGACGATGCTCGGCAAGCTCGGTCAGTCGATCTATCACGTCGGCTTGCAGGGCAATCGCATCCTGTTCGCGCTCGCGGAGCTCGTGATCGGTTGGCGGCTGTTCGCCAGCGCGCTCGTGGCGCACGGCAAGCTCGCCGGCGCCACCGGCGACGATCAGGGCTTCTATCGCGGGAAGCTCGCGGCGGCCCGATTCTACGCGACGCAGGTGATGCCGGGGCTCGCGCTCGCCCGCAAGCTCGTCGAGGCGAGCGACCTCGACCTCGTCGAGCTTCCGGACGACAGCTGGTGAACCCGTCCGGCAGCGACACCAACGTCGACGCGCTCGTCGACGCGCTCGAGGGCCCCGACGCGGGCGCCGCCC
>JAPLLF010000401.1 GCA_026387715.1 Pseudomonadota bacterium | reverse complement strand
TGCCCGATCAGCATCACCTTGGAGACGATCGGCTTGCCCGACACCACGGGGCCGATCATCTCGGGGCACGCCGTGCACGTCTTCAAGCGATCGACGTGGCGCTTGATCTGGACGAGTGGATCGAGGGGCCCGCGCACGCGGCAAACTATGCACGAGGCGCCTGACACGGGAAGTCCGGAGCGTGTCAAGTCTGCGAGATCACCCGACGTGTCCGACGTGAAGTTCGCGCGGCGCGAGGCGATTCGCGCGCTATCCTTAGGGAAACCTATGGAGCACGAACAGCTGATCCGTCGGGTCCTGGGCACGAACTTCCTCGATCTGAAGCTCGGGCGACTCGTCGTCGACGAGGACCCCGCCTCGGGAACCACCGCGAAGCTGACCGTGATCGAGGGCGACACGCATCACGAGGTCGAGGGCAAGGGCGTCGGCGTGGTCGACGCGATCCACGCCGCGCTGCTCGCGCGGTACGCGCGCGAGTACCAGTCGCTGACGTCCCTGCGGCTGATCGGCTTTCACGTGGCAGCGGACATCGAAACGAAGAAGGCGCAGGCGGGCGTCGACGCCGTCGCGCGGGTGACCGTCGACGTGTCGAACAGCGAGGGCAAGCACTTCTCGTTCTCCGACGCGTCGCGCTCGGTGATCGCGTCGAGCGCGCGGGTCGTGATCGCGATGACCCAGTACTTCATGAACGCCGAGCGCGCGTTCGTCACGCTGTACAACGCGCGGCGCGACGCGATGGCGCGCGGCCGCGAGGACCTGGTTTCGCGCTACACGCGCGAGATGGCCGAGGTCGTCGAGAGCACGTCGTACGCGGACGTGATCGCGAACATCCGCAAAGAGCTCGGCTGACCGTCCGGTTTACGTTTTCCTGATTCCGCGATATTCCGGCGGCATGCAAGCGTTGCTCGCGACCAGGCGTGCGCTCGTCACCGGCGGAGGACGCGGCATCGGGGCCGCGATCGCGCGGAAGTTCGCCGAGGCCGGCGCGCACGTCACGATCTGCGGGCGCACCCCGCGCGAGATCGACGTCGTCGCCGCGGAGATCGGAGGCGTCGCGGTCGTCGCCGATCTGACGGATCGCGCGTCGACCGATCGGATGCTCGCCGAGGTGCGCGCGGCCGGCGCGATCGACGTGCTCGTCAACAACGCCGGCGTCGCCGAGAGCGCCTCGCTCGATCGCACCGACGACGCGATGTGGGACCGCATCATGGAGCTCGACGCGACGGCGCCGTTCCGGATCACGCGCGCGCTGGCGCCCGCGATGATCGCGGCGAAGTGGGGTCGCATCATCAACATCGCGTCGAACGCGGGCGTGTCGGGCTACGGCTACACCGCCGCGTACTGCGCGGCCAAGCACGCGATGGTCGGCATGACGCGCGGGCTCGCGATCGATCTCGCCCGCACCGGCATCACGATCAACGCGCTGTGTCCGGGGTGGGTCGAGACCGCGATGTCCGACGACGCGGTCGCGCGGATCGCCCAGAAGACCGGCCGGAGCGTCGACGAGGCGCGCGCCTCGCTCGCCAACATGAGCCCGCAGCGCCGCATGATCACCACCGCCGAGGTCGCGCACGCCGCCCTCATGCTGTGCGCCGACGACGCCCGCGGAATCCACGGTCAGACCATCGTCATCGATGGCGGAGCGATCTTGAAATGAGCACCCTGGATGTGACGGTGGAGTCCTGGCCGCGCCCGCGCGGCTATTCGAATGGCCGCATCGGCGTCGGGCGCGCGCTGCACGTCGCGGGGCAGATCGGGTGGACGCCGGCGGGGACGTTCGTCGAGACCACGCTGCTCGGTCAGTTCGGCCAGGCGCTCGACAACGTGCTCGCGGTCGTGCGCGCGGCCGGCGGTGTGCCGACGGACATCGCGACGATGACGATCTACGTGACGAGCATCGTCGACTATCGCGCGATGACCCGGCAGCTCGGCCCGACGTGGAAGGCGCGCATGGGCGCGCACTATCCGGCGATGGCCCTCGTCCAGAGCCCGATGCTCGTGGAGGAGGCGGCGCTCGTCGAGATCCAGGCGGTGGCTTACCTCGACCAGACCGGAGATGGCACGTGATCGAACCCAGGACCTTCTCGATGACGGTCGCGCGCGGCGTCGCGACGATCACGCTCGACCGCGAGGCGCGCTTGAACGCGCTGACGTTCGAGATCTATCGCGAGCTCGCCGAGACGTTCGAGCAGCTCGACCTCCACGACGAGGTCCGCGCGATCGTGATCACCGGGAGGGGGCGCGGCTTCTGCTCCGGCGGCGATCAGGACGACATCATCAAGCACCTGCTCGGCAAGTCGACGCCCGAGCTGCTCGCGTTCACCCGCGCGACCGGCCGGCTGATCCGCGCGATGCGCGCGTGCAAGCGCCCGATCGTCGGCGCGATCAACGGCGTCGCGGTCGGCGCGGGCGGCGTGATCGCGTGCGCGTGCGATCTGCGGATCGCCGCGGCGAACGCGACGTTCGGCTTCATCTTTCCGCAGGTCGGGCTGTGCGGCGCCGACATGGGCATCACCTACCTGCTGCCGCGGCTCGTCGGGCTCACGCACGCCAGCGAGCTGCTGTTCTTCGGGGAGAAGATCGACGCCGCGCGCGCGCTCGCGATCGGCCTGGTCAACCGCGTGGTGCCCGACGGCGCGGCCGCCGTCGCGATGGCGCAGGAGTGGGCGGCCAAGCTCGCGGCCGGCCCGGCGTTCGCCCACGCGATGACCAAGCAGATGCTCGAGAGCGAGCACGCGATGTCGCTCGCCGACGCGATCGAGGCCGAGGCGCAGGCGCAGGCGCTGTGCATGCAGCACCCCGACTTCGCCGAGGCGCACGAGGCGTTCAAGGCGAAGCGGCCGCGCCGGTTCCTCGGCGCCCCCGGGGACGAGTGATGCAGCTCTCGAGCGACGACCTGCCGATGTTCTTCGACGCCGAGCACCTCGCGCTCGCCGATCGCCTGCGCGGGGCCCGCGACGCGCTCGAGAGCGCCGAGCGCGCCGGCGAGACCGAGCACGCGCGCGATCGCGCGGCGGCGGCGGCGCTCGAGGGTCTGTTCGAGCTCGTGGTCCCGCTCGCCGGCAAGATCGACACGCGCAAGCTCTGCCTCGCGCGCGAGATGCTCGGGTACGTCTCGGCGCGCGCCGACTCGATCTTCGCGGTGCAGGGGCTCGGCACGCACCCGATCCTCCTCGCCGGCAGCGCCGAGCAGCGGGCCGGGCTCGCGACCTACGCGCGCGGCGCCTCGATCGCCGCGTTCGCGCTCACCGAGCCCAACGCGGGGAGCGACGTCGCGGCGATCTCGACCACGGCGACGCCGACGGGTGGCGGCCATCGCCTCGACGGCGACAAGCTGTTCATCTCGAACGCGACGATCGCGAGCCACGCGACGGTGTTCGCGCGCGCGATCGATCCGCGGACCAACGCGCCCGGGCTCACGGCGTTCTGGGTGTCGCTCGATCTGCCCGGCGTTCGCGTGATCCCGATGGCCGCGAGCGCGCCGCATCCGATCGGCGCGCTCGAGCTGCGCGGGGTCGACGTGCCGGCCTCCGCGATGATCGGCCAGGTCGGGCAGGGCATGAAGCTCGCGCTGGGGACGCTCGACGCGTTCCGGGTCAGCGTCGGCGCGGCCGCGGTCGGCATGGCCCGTCGGGCGTTCGACGAGGCCCTCGCGTTCGTCACGCAGCGCACGCAGTTCGGCAAGCCGCTCGTCGAGCAGCAGCTCGTGCAGGCGCACCTCGCGGACATGATCGTCGACCTCGACGCCGCGCGGCTCCTCGTGCTGCGCGCCGCGCACGCCAAGGATACGACCGGCGAGCGCAAGACCATGGAGGTCTCGATCGCCAAGCTCGGCGCGACCGAGGCCGCGAGCCGCGTGATCGATCGCGCGGTGCAGCTGTTCGGCGGTCGCGGCGTGATGGTGGGCTCGATCGTCGAGCACCTGTACCGCGCGATCCGGCCGCTGCGGATCTACGAGGGGACCAGCGAGATCCAGCGGACGATCATCGGCCGCGCGCTGGCCACCGGTCAGGTCAACAAGGGCGCGCCCCAGTGATCGACTTCCCCGACGACCTCAACCTCGCCGACTACTTCCTGTTCGATCGCCTGCGCGAGGGTATGGGGGCGCGCTGCGCGCTCCGGTTCGGCGCGCGCGCGTGGACGTACGCCGAGGTGGCCGCGCGCGCGCGCGCGCTGGCGGCGTACCTGGTCGACGACGGGTTGCGCCCCGAGCAGCGCGTGTACATCGTGCTCCCCGACGTGCCGCCGTTCGCGTGGGCGATCTTCGGCACGCTCGCTGCCGGTGGCGTGGTGACGATGGGCAACCCCAACGCGCCGACCGACGACCTCCGGTACGTGCTCGAGTACGTCAAGGCGGCGGTGCTGGTCACCACGCCGGCCGTCGCCGAGGCGCTCGCGCCGTTTCTGCGCGAGCTGCCGAACCTGCGGACGATCCTCCTCGTCGCCGACGCGGCGACCGACGACGATCCCGAGGTGCACGTCGCGAGCGGCCCGGTCGAGGGCGTGCGCGTGGTGTCGCTCGACGTCGCGCTCGGCCAGGGCGCGGCCTCGCACGCGGTGCTGCCGAAGGTGCGGCGCGACGATCCGGCGATCTGGCTGTTCACGTCGGGCTCGACGGGGCGCGCCAAGGCCGCGATGCACTCGCACCGCGACTTCGCGTTCAACACCGAGGTGTACGCCAAGCGCACGGTCGGCTATCGCGTCGACGACGTCGCGATCAGCGTGCCGCGGCTGTTCTTCGGCTACGCGACCGGCACGAACCTGTGGTTCCCGTTCGCGGTCGGCGCGACCGTCGGCCTGTTCAGCGAGCGCCCGACCGCCGAGTCGATCGCCGCGGCGATCGCGCGCTATCGACCGACGATCGTGACGAACGTGCCGACCATGCTCGGCAAGCTGCTCGATCTCGACGACGAGCGGCGCGGCCGCGGCGAGCCGGGGCTCGATCTGGCGTGCGTGCGGTTCCACCTGTCGGCGGGCGAGGCGCTGCCCGAGTCGCTGATGCGGCGCTTCCACGAGCGGTTCGGCGGCGAGATCTACGACGGCATCGGCTCGGCGGAGATGTTCCACATCTACTGCAGCAACCGCCCCGGCGACGTGGTGCCGGGCTCGCTCGGGCGCGCCGTCGAGGGCTACACCCTGAAGATCCTCCCCGAGGATGCCGAGGGGGCGGGCGCCGAGGCGCTGCCGCCGAACGAGATCGGCGTGCTGTGGGTCAAGGGCGACTCGGTCGCGCACGGCTACTTCCAGGATCGCGACAAGAGCTGGAAGACGTTCCACGGCCACTGGTGCCGGACCGGCGATCTGTTTCACATCGACGAGCGCGGCTACCTCTACTTCTCCGGGCGCGCGGACGACCTGTTCAAGGTGGGCGGGGTGTTCGTCGCGCCGCGCGAGGTCGAGGATTGCCTGCTCGCGCACGACGCGGTGTCGAGCTGCGCCGTGATCCCGTCGGAGGACGCCGACGGGCTGATCAAGCCGAAGGGCGTGGTCGTGCTGCGCCCCGACGCGCGCGCGACCCCGCAGCCCGAGCTCGCGCGCGCGCTGCAGGCGCACGTGCAGGGCAAGCTGTCGAAGCACAAGTATCCGCGCTGGATCGTGTTCGTCGACGAGCTGCCGAAGAACGACCGCGGCAAGATCGACAAGAAGCTGCTCGTCGAGCAGGACCGCCGCGGCGAGCTATCATGACCCGCGCATGACCACGGCATCCGAGAAGTTCCTCGCGCGGCACACGACCACCAGCCTCCAGGCGCTGGTCGGCGGCCCGCGCCCCGTCATCGCGCTCGTGCCGATCGGCTCGACCGAGCCGCACGGCCCCCACCTCGGGCTCGGCACCGACGTCATCATCTCGGCGGCGGCGTGCGTGAAGGCGGCCGACCTGCTCGCGAAGAAGGGCACGATGGTCGCGCTGATCGCGCCGTCGATCCCGTACGGCGTGACCGACTGCGCGAGCGGCTTCACGGGCGCGATCTCGATCCCGGCGAGCGTGCTGACCGCGTACCTCGCGGCGGTGTGCGACGGCCTGCTCGCGAGCGGCGTGCGCCACGTGTGCCTCGTCAACAACCACCTCGAGCCGGCGCAGGACGCGGCGATCCGTGGGGTGCTCGAGGGCCGCGACAAGCGCGTCAGCGTCGCGTGTCCGCTCGTGCGGCGGTGGGCGCGCACGCTGACGCCCGAGTTCAAGAGCGGTGCGTGTCATGCCGGCCAGTACGAGACGTCGATCATGATGTGCGCGGCGCCCGAGATGGTCGACGAGGCGGCTCGCCGTCGCCTCCCCGCGGTGCCGATCAGCCTGAGCGACAAGCTGCGCGACGGCATCTCGACGTTCGCGGAGATGGGGATGACCGCCGCGTACGCCGGTGATCCCGCGAAGGCGACGGTCGAGGAAGGCGTCGCCTCGATCGGGCGGCTCGCCGACATGGTCGTGGGCGAGGTCCGCGAGGCGCTCGGCCTCGGCGCGCCCGCCGCTACCTGAACTCGGCGATCGAACCGTCGGCGGCGATCCCGAACAGCAACCCGCCGCTCAGGATCGCGATCGGTGGCGCGACCAGGATCTTGGCGCTCCGTCGTGTCGGCGCCTCGTCCGCGTAGTCGTGCTCGCACCGATCGCAGCGTGCGCCGGGCGCAAACGCGTGCGCGGCGCACCGCGTGGTGGAACATCGCCCGCAGCGAACCACGGGACGGACCGTGCACTCGTCGCACGCGGCGCTCGCGAGGCTCGCGACCATCTTCTCAAGCTTGCCGGACTCCGGGCGCACGGCAAGCGTGAAGGCTCAGCCCACGACGCGATTTCGGCCATTGGCCTTGGCCACGAGGAGGTTGGCGTCGGCCTCGCGGAGCGCGGCGATCCCGGCCTCCGGACCGTCGCAGAGCAGCGCGACCCCGATCGACACGGTCTGGGCGATCACGTCGTCGCCGATCACGAACGGGGCCTCCTCGATCGCGATCCGGATCCACTCCGCCCGGTCACGCACCTGCTCGAGCGATGTCGCCGGGAGCACGACGACGAACTCCTCGCCGCCGGTGCGCACGACGTGCTCGGGCCACCGCGTCTGGGTCTTGAGGCGATCGGCGACGCCACGGAGCACGCCATCGGCGCGGATCATCCCGAACTGGTCGTTGACCCGCTTGAAGCGGTCGAGGTCGATCATCAGCACGCCGGCAGGGCGCTCGACGCGCGGCAGGTGCATCCGCAGGAAGCGACGGGTGAACGTGCTGGTGAGCGGATCGAGCACCGACCGGAGGTGGCGCTGGTCGTCGTGCACGCGCGGCAGCTCACCTTCGACGAACTGGATCGACCTCACGCCGAGCTCGATCACCTGCCCATCGCGAAGCACGACCTCGCCGCGCACGGGCTGGCCATCGATCGCACAACCACCCACCGACCGCAGCCTCCAGGCCCCCGCGCGCCAGCCGATCGACGCGATCGCACTCCGGGACACCCCCTCGCCCAGGTCGACGTCGGCGTCGCGGCCGCCGATGGTCGTGTCGCCGGTGTCGGACAGCTCCACCACCTCCTGCGAGGCGAGCGTGATCAACACCGCGGCGGCCATCGCGATCCACGATACCGTAGGGCGATGGAGGACGGCGCGCGAGCCGGGGAGGGCCTCGAGATCCAGATCGCCGCGGCCCCCCTCGACGACGCCGCCTATCTGATCTACGCGGACTGGCTCCAGGCGCAGGGGGACCCGCGCGGCGAGCTGATCGCGCTCGACGACGCTGCGCGGCGAGCGCCGTCCCACGAGCGGGCGCGGTGGCGCGGACGCCGCGACGCGCTCCTCGCACGGCATCCCGCGCTGGTGCCACCGGCCAACAACGGCGTCGCGCTGACCTGGCACCTCGGGTTCGTGCGCGAGGTGGCGATCCAGACGACCGAGGATGTGGGCGTGGTGTTCGCGCATCCGTCGATGCGGTTCGCGACCACGATCACGTTCGCGCCGACGTGGCCGCGCTTGACGACCGCGCACGTGACGCGCCTCCTCGCCGCCGCGCCGTCGACCGTCCGCCGGCTGGTGCTCGATCTGGATCACGGGTACGCCAACGAGGTCGCGATCGAGGTCGACGCGGTACTCGCGGCGCTGCCGCGGCTCGAGCACCTGGTCGCCCGCGCGCCGGAGCGGTGCGCGCGATCGTCTCGCCTGCGGTCGCTCGAGCTCGCCGGCGTCGAGCGCGCGACGTTCGCGATGCTCGCGCGCGCGCCGCTGCTCGCGCTGCTCGCGCCTCGCGCTTCACCTGCGGACGGACAGATACGTCGCACCGACGGACGAACACCCTGTCACCATCGCGGATCTCCGACCGCTGCTCGCCGATCCGCCACCCGCGCTCACCGCGCTCGAGCTGTACGAGGTCGACTTCGGCGACGCGCTGCTCGACGAGCTCGCGCGCTCCGCGCTCCTGCCACGGCTCCGGTCGCTGCGGTTGTGGTCCGCCGGTGTCACCGTGGCGGGGGCGCGGGCGGTCACCCGCGCCGCGTTCGGTCACCTCGCGCAGCTCGACCTCTCGGATCCCGGCCTCGCGGACGAGACCATCGCGCTCGTGGCGGACGTGTGCCCCGAGGTCCACACGATCTCGCCCCGGCTCCGGGCGCTCGTCCGCGGCGCCCGCCACGCGATTCCTTGACGGCGAGCGTGTACGATGAGGCCCATGTCATTTGGTGGACGCAAGTACAAGAAGAAAGATGCCGCCCTGATCCAGTCCCAGGAGGCGGCGATCGCCGCCATCGCGGGGATCTCGGAGGCCGCGTTTCTGGCCGCCGCCGCGGACGGCGAAGTGAACGAAGACGAGCTCGAGCTCGTCGCGCAGATCATCAGCGACCTGTGCGGCGGCGTCGACGGCGTGGTCGAGGTGATCACCGCGTGCGCCGAGGCGTTCGACGAGGACGGCTTCGAGGCCCGCATGGATGGCATCGCCGAGCTGCTGCCGACCGACGGCGCCCGGCTGGTCGCGCTCTACGCGGTCTCGGCCGTCATCCTCGGCGACGACGAATACGACGCGGATTCCGAGGGCGAGTTCTACGACGACTTCGCGGAGACCATCGGGTGCTCCGAGGAGGTCGCGGCCGAGGTCTGGAACAGCCAGCTCGAGAACTACGGCTGGCTCTGAGCGAGCGACGGTAGCGAGCGCGGCGACCTCCGACGGCTCGCCGAGGGTTCGAGCTACTCCTTGACGCCGTGCTTGGTCTTGATCTGGTCGACGTCAGGGCATTGAAACTACTCGACATTCCGCGACGCTCAGTGAACTTGTCCGCTTGTCATGGTGCGGGGTTAGAACTGATCGAACATGGCCCCGAGTAGAGCCGCGGGAGATACGGAGGACGAGGTCGACGCCGAGGACGAGGCCCGGGCGTGGCTGGCCGTTCTCCGATCGGGGCGGGCGACAAGAGCTGATCTTGCGCTCGGTCCGCACCACGTGATGGCGCTGCTTGCCGAGCTTCGCGCACGCGACTGGATGCCCGAGCCGGATGCGTTCGAGCCAACGAAGCGCAACGTGCTCGCGATCGTGGCGACCGGCCCGAAGTCGTTCCGGTCGATCGCGAGCGAGCTCCGGGAGAACTGCGCGGGTGTCGGCGATCGCGCTCTTCGGCTTGCCATCCGTGAGCTTGAGGACGAGAAGGTGGTGATCCACTTCGGCCGTGGCCGCGCGAGTGTCTACGAGCTCGCGATCCGCTCGCGCTCGCGCCTTCAAATCGTGGCCGAATCGTAGCCGCGCGAATCCATCCCCTACAACGGAGGCATGCACACAGACGCTGAACGCCACGAGCTAATCGAGATCGGTTCCCTCCGAGAAAAGGTCTCGTGGTGGCCCTTCTCGGCGCAGAGCACCTACCGCCGAATTCGAGCAGGGACCCTCGGGTCCGTCGCGATCGGTCGGCGTCGCTTCGTCACCCGCGCGCTCCTCGAGTCGTGCATCGCGGTCCACACGACAGGTGGCGAGACCAAGGGTGCCGCGTGAAGAGCACGCGCGCCCTGGCGTTCACGGAGGTGCTGCGCTCGACGCTCGACGCCATCGACAAGCTGCCCGATCCCGCCGAGCGCGAAGAGTACACCGCTCTCGTCTCCGACCTGCGCTCGCGTAGGCCGGTCAACGTCGCCCCGATCTCGTTCGGTCCGCCAACGGACCCGGGCGCGATCCGCGACCCGCGGGGTGCGTGAACCATGGGACCCGCAACGATCAAGATCTCCGCGCTCTCGCCGGTGACGTGCGAAGCCGGGAGCATCGTCGTCGGGGCGGTGCTCGCCGAACCCAAGCGGCTCGCCGAGGTTCCGGACCTCGAGGTCGACGACTTCGCCGATCTCAAGCACCGAGCAATGTGGAAGGCCATCCGGCGCGTGGAGTCATCGGCGCGCCCGCTTTCGCTCTTCACCGTGAGAGCCGAGATCGAGGCTTGCGGCGAGGATGAATCCCTCGCTCCGGTGGGGCCCGGCTTCGCCAAGGATCGCGCCCGCGCGTACATCGACGGGCTCGCTCGCCAGGTCGACGACGAGGACTTCGGGGCCGCGCTCGCGCACGTTCGCGACACCTCAGCTCGGCGCAAGCTGGCGATCGTCGGCGAGACCATCACGAGCCGGGCGCGTCGGAGTGCTCTGGATCCGGGGGAGCTCCTCGCCGACTCGAGACGACTGCTCGACCAGCTCGAGCCGGCAACCCCCGCGAACGGGAATGCGTACGGGACCCCGATCTCGATGTTCATCGGCGACCAGGAGCCCGACGAGGACGACTCGAACGATTGGTATCTTCGGGGGCTCGTCGCGCGGGATGTCGTCGGGTTCGTCGGTGGCGATCCGAAGATCGGCAAGACCATGATCGTCGAGTCGTGGGCGGTCGCGCTCGCTCTCGGTGTGCCCGATTGGTGCGGCTTTCCTGTCGCGAAGCGCGCGCGCGTGCTGCTCATGCCGCGCGAGGACTCCGAGCGCACGACGAAGATGCGGCTCTGGCGCTTCGCTCGCGGCCTCGGGTTGAATCGCCCGCACGATCTCGGCGACTGGCTTCACGTCGACCCGACGAGCCCGCTCAACCTTGGCGATCCGGCGCACATCGCGAAGCTCCGACGAGCATGCGAGGGATTCGACGTGGTGTTCATCGACTCGTTCACGACCTCGCATCAGGGCGACGAGAACAGCGTGCGCGACATCGCCCATGCCCTCGACCCCGTGCGCGACATCGCGATCGGCACCAAGACGAGCATCGTGTTCGTGCATCACTTCAACGGCAAGGGCAACGCGGACGACAAGCGCGGCGTGAAGCATCGGCTTCGCGGCTCGTCGGCGATCTCGGGATACGCACGGCACATCGTCGGCGTGTCGCGAGGGCCCGCCAAGGGGGACGTGGAGCTCGCGACGGACGGCAACCTCGAGTTCCATCCCGACCCGTTCGTGGTGCGCCTCGTGGGCGACGACACCGCGGGGCGGAAGGCCTTCCGCTACGAGATGGTCGGGCTCGCCAGCGAAGCCGCGGCACAGGGACTACGAGACGAGGTGGTCGCCATGGTCGCTGGCTCCCCCGACGGGTTCGCATCGGCGAACGCCATCAACAAGGCTCTCCCCGGCAACCGTCAGGCTGTGCTCGCCGCGGTTCGTCACGAGCTGCAGCTCGGCGGGCGCCTCGAACACCGCGAGAACCGCATCCACGCGAGGGCGCCCTGATGCCGGTTCCATGCTCCTCGACCGTTGGTCGACCAAACGTCGACGAGGACGCTGGTTCTGACACCACCTGGAACCACTCGGAATCACCACCCACCGGAGGACTGGTTCCGGTTCTCCCCCCTTTAGGGGGAACCAGTACCGGCAACCCGAACCGCGACAGGTTCGCGGGAGGTGAGTCATGACCGACCACGTGGTCAAACCGGACCATGCCGCCGACATCGTTTCGCGCGTGAAATTCTCGCCGCATCATCGGAGTCACAACATGAGCATCCTCGCCATCACCGAGCAGCTACTCGAACCTCTCGACGCCGAGCTCGCGAGCGCCGAGGTCCTGCTCGCACGCGCCGCGGATCCGACTGCGACCCGCCCCACGACCTCGGAGCTTCTCCAGGCGCTGGAGGTCCAGCTCGTGCAGTTCGAGGAGCTCGCCGAGTTCCGTGAACTGCTCGAGCTTCGCGCGCGCGCCGTCATCTCCACGATCCGGCGCCTCCTGGCGCTCCAACCCTCGAACTGAAAGCTGAGAACATGTCCCAAGATCCA
>JAPLLF010001066.1 GCA_026387715.1 Pseudomonadota bacterium | reverse complement strand
TGGTCGGGATGAGCGCAGATCTCGAGCGTGGTGCCTCGATGGGCACGCGCGGCTGCCTTCCGCGTGAACGGGGCCGGCGCGCGCTCGTGCGTTGACTCGCGCGTGCTGCCAAGCGAGCACGCTGTGCTCACTTTATCTCGCCGCGCCGGCCCCGTTCACGCGGGGCGCGCCGCGCGTTGGCGAGACCACGTGCGATCAGCTTCCCAGATCCTGAGAACGGCCCCCTACGGGCAGTCGGCCGGGCACGTCGCCGTCGTCTCGCGCCGGGGCTCGCAGGTGCCATCGCCGCACGAGGGCGTCGTCGGATCGCAGGACGTCGCGGGTGGGCAGAGCGGCGTGCAGATCGCCCAGCAGTCACCGTCGTCGCAGGCCACCAGGCCATCGCCGTCGTCGTCGGCGCCGGTGGCGCACGACTCGGACCCACGCGGCCCGTCCCACCGCAGCTCGTAGAATTCACGGTCGATGACGCTGACGTCGTTGCCGTACAACATGACGCCTGAGCCGTCGATCGACGCGAACGCTGCGTGGTGGGTGAGGTGATCGGGGGCACCTTGCGCGGGCACCGTGTGCCAGGCAGTGCCATCCCACTCGCTCGCGTCCACGCTCGCCTCGCCTCCGGCCAGCAGCAGCTTGCGACGGGCTGGCTGCCACGTGAGGGTCGCGAACGCGCGCGCGAACGGTCGGCTGCTGGCCAGGTTGACCTGGGTCCACGCCGATCCGGAGAACGTCCAGGTGTCGTCGACGGGGGCGTTGTCGATCGAGCCGCCGAACAACACCGCCTGTGCGTGTTGCGGATCGTAGGCCATGGCGGCACCCCGGCGCGCCGCCGGGTGCGTGCCGGTGACCGCGGTCCACGTCGCGCCGTCCCACACCCACGTATCTTCGAGATCCCCGAGGCTCGAGTTGAGGCGCTGCCCGCCGAACAGCACGACGTGCTCACCGTCGAACGCCATCGCGGCGTTCATGCGCGGTGGCGGCGCCGTCGAGCCGGTCGCCTGGATCCAGCCGCCGGCGAGCGTCCAGATCCAGGTCTCGTTGCCGATCGTGAACGGCACCTCCTTGCCGCCGCCGAACATGAGGGCCTGCGCTCGGAGCGGGTCCCACGCGAGCGCGTAGTTCTGGCGACCGGTCGGTGATGGACGCGGATCCTGTTCGAAGCCGCGCTGTCCGAGGATCCAGGTCTCTGCTGGGTAAGGGAGCGCGCCACTGGTGCGTCCTCCGAACATCATCACGAGCGCGTGCACGGGGTCGTTGACGGCGGCGAGCCCGTAGCGCGGACCGATCCTCACCGGCAGTTGCCACGCATCGCCGGTGGCGGAGAACACGCGCGTATCTCCGAGCGCAGACCCGGCATCGATCTCTGTGGTGCCACCGAACAGCACGACGCCACCAGGACGACGTGCCCGCGCGGAGTGGCCGCGGTCGCCGCGAGCGCGGTCCACGCCGTGCCGCTCCACGCCCACGTTCCGGAGGTTCCCAGGTCGCTGGTGTCGAAGCCGCCGAACAGGAGGACCCGCTGGCCGACGTCGTCGAACGCCAGTCCGGCACCCACCACGAGCGGCGCGGGCGTCGTGGTGACATCCTCCCAGGTGCCATCGTAGGTCCAGGTATCGGTGAGGGTCGGGCCTTCACGACCGCCGACCAGCACGATCTTCTGCCGCACCGGGTCGTAGGTCGCGGCGGCGAGCTCGCGCTTCGATGGATGGACGGCGGTGATGACCTCGGTCCACGCGACGCCGTCCCATTCCCACGTGTCGTCGAGGATGCCGTTCCCGGAGTTGCCGCCGAACACGACGATGACCTTGCGGCGTGGGTCGTACACCATCACGTGCGCGCTGCGCGCCGGGGGGCCGACGACGTCGGTCGCCGTCCAGGTCGTGCCATCCCACGTCCATGTGTCTCCGAACGTGATGCCGTTCGTGCTGCGACCCCCGAACAGGACGATCTGATTGGTGCCGTGGGATGCGGCGCGCGCGAACTGGCGCGGGGTCGGGTGGATCGTCGGGGCGAGCGTCACCCAGTCGATCCCGTTCCACGCCAGCGTGTCGGCGGTCGTGGCGGAGAAGTCGGGGCCACCCCCGAAGATCAGCAGACGATCGTGCGCGGGGTCGTACGCGGAGGCCGCGCCGACGCGGACACCGGGTTCCGGCGTGTGTCGAAACCAGCGTGGCTGCTCGAGCTGGCAGGTGCTCGAGCACCCGTCGTGATCGCGGCGGTCGAGCGTGATGGTCGGGTCGGCCTCGCCGTCGTCGCACTGCTCGCCCATCGAGAGGTCGACGACGCCGTTGCCGCAGGCGCGGTCCGAGCGACAGTCGGCCGCGCAGGTGTCGCCCTTGCCCTCGCTGGTGTTGCCGTCGTCGCAGACCTCCCCGAACTCCACGATGAGGTCGCCACAGATGCTGGGCAAGCACACGCCGTCGGTGCAGTGCCCATCCGTGATCGTGGTGGTCATGCACGGCGCGTTGGCGTCGAGCCCCACGCAGCTCGCGAGCTGATCCGGCGCGACGCACAGGTGGTGCGCCTCGTCGCACGCGGTGTCGCGGGGGCACAGCGTGTCGTGCGCCTCGCCGCACCGGACCGCGTTGCCCTCCACGCAGCCACCGAGCACCCCGACGGAGACCATCGCCACGACCAGCACCTGCAGCATGGCCGCGATGCTAGCGCGGACCCGTGCGTCAGAGCTCGAGCGCGGTGCCTCGATGGGCACGCGCGGCTGCCTCCCGCGTGAACGGGGCCGGCGCGCGCTCGTGCGTTGACTCGCGCGTTTCCGCCAAGCGAGCACGCTGTGCTCACTTTAGCTCGCCGCGCCGGCCCCGTTCACGCGGGGCGCGCCGCGCGTTGGCGAGACTGCGTGCGGTCGGCAGGCTCAGATCCTGCGAACGGACCCCGACCGCGTGACATTGACTGGACGGTCGGGATGAACGCAGAGCTCGAGCGCGGTGCCTCGATGGGCACGCGCGGCTGCCTCCGCGTGAACGGGGCCGGCGCGCGCTCGTGCGTTGACTCGCGCGCTTCCGCCAGGCGAGGACGTCGTGCTCACTTTATCTCGCC
>JAPLLF010000378.1 GCA_026387715.1 Pseudomonadota bacterium | reverse complement strand
ACCACAGCTCCGAGCGCCCCTGGGCCTCAAGTACGCGCCCACCGTGTCATCGCCAAGCGCCGGACCCACTGCCCACCTCTCGCGCAGCGCGCGAGGCCCCGGGTTCTACACCGAGGCCTATGTCATACAGGCTCCTAGCCGTTCGTTCCGACAACGCAAGAAGGGCACCCCCCCAGGTGGGTGCCCTTTTTCGTGCCGCCGAAGGCTTCGTCTACCGCTCGTCGTAGCTCGTCGTAGGCTTCGCCTACTTGTTAGCTTCGCTCACCCATTTCCGGCGAAAGCCGGACTCGTAGGCTTCGCCTACTTCTTGCCGCCCTGCGCCTTGATGACCGCGTCGATCGCGTTGGTGTTCGCATTCACGTCGGGGTGATCCTTCTGATCGGGATCGATGACCGACTTGATGATCGAGGTCGTCTCCTTCTTCGGCGGCGCCTTCTGCTCGCGGAGCGCGAACAGGTCCTTCTTGACCTTGGAATCCTCGATCACGAGACCGAGCGCATCGTACGACTTGAGCTTGTCGATCGCGCGGGCATCGAACTCGTCGGTGTGCCACGTGATGGTGTCACCCTCGAGATCGCCCGGGCCGTACTTGCCGAACATGACGGCCTTGAACGTCTCGAAGTTCTTCTTGTCCTCGGGGAGGATCGAGACGTCGAGCGACAGGAACATCTTCCACAGCTTGCCCTCGTAGAAGAAGAAGAAGCGGCGCTGGTTGGTGTTACCCGACTTCTCCCACCGCTCCACCATCGACTCGTTGGTGTGATGGTTGAACTCTTCCTCGACGATCGACACGTCCCAGCCGGTCTTCTTGCCCTGGAACTCGACGTAGCCGGCCTTGATCTGGGCGAGCTCTTCCTTCTTCAGCTTGCGCAGGCGGTCCTGCTGCACCACGTCGGTCGTCTTCTTGAACTGGTCGTCGTACTTCTCGTCGATCGTCTTGGCGAGGACGCCGATGACCTCGTCCTTGCTCATGCCGAACTTGAAGCCCGCGAACAGCTCGGCGAGGACCTTCTTCTTCTCGTCGGTGACGACCGTGACCTTCTTCGGCGGCGACGGCTTGGTCGGCTTGGCCTTGGGAGCGACCTTGGCGGCGGGCTTCGCCGGCTTGGGGGGATCCTTGGCCAGGGCGACGCCACCGCTGGCGAGCGTGACGGCTACGAGAAACTTCGAGATCGACGACAAGCGCATGCGGGCCTCCAAGATGGCGGGAACGTAGCAGATCGACGTCGCCGGATCCGGCGAATTCAATCTCGCCTACGGGCCGACGACGACCGGATCGACGCCGGCCGACATCGACTGGCTCGCGCCGGTCAGGGCGTCCGGGGTGACCGCGACGTCGAGCTCCTCGCCGGAGATCGACCCGTGACAGCCACCGCACACCCCGTCGAACAGCTTCGCGCTGATGCCCATCGAGATCGACTCGCCCGGGCCCATCTGGTGCTCCTCACCCATCTTGCTGACGGACTTGCCGTTGCCATCGACGAGCTCGAACACGAGCCCGGTCTTCGCGGGCAGCCGCACGCGCACCGACCCGTCGCTTGCCAGGTTCGTTCGACCGAGCTCCATGCGGCTCTCGAAGATGCCGTTCGCGTTCGCCGAGCACGGTCCCGCGGGACAGCCGTTCTCCTGGTAGACGACGAGCGACTTCGCGGCGCGGAACTGTTCGAGCGGGCGACCGCGCCGCAGGTTGCCGGTCAGCAACGTGAAGACCATCGGGGCGTCCGGCATGTGCACGATCGCATGCGCGGTGTCGGTGCCGGCGGCGCCGCCGAACACGAGCTGGCGACGGTTCGAGTACAGCGCGCGTGGCGGTGACTTGTACGCGAGCACGGCGTCGACGCGGGCCTTGCCCGCACCGCCGGTGATCAGCGTGCGGCGAGAGCCGTCGCGTGGCGACACCGCGACGATCTGCCAGTCGAGGGCCTGCAGGCTCGGCGCGTAGGCGACGAGGATCGTGCCGTCCGGGAGCGCGGTGGGTGCGCGATAACCGGAGGTCGCGCCTTGCTTGCCGGACGCGGTCGCGCCG
>JAPLLF010001197.1 GCA_026387715.1 Pseudomonadota bacterium | reverse complement strand
CGTCTGGACCTTGTTCTTCTCGTCGGTGCCGACCTCGTTGGCGGGTCGATCGGTGGCCGGCGCGTCGTGCACGGAGGTCGGGGCGACCCGGACGTCGCCGCCGGTGCCGGCCTGATCGGCGTCGAGCTTGACCGCCCACGGCGCCTCCCACTCGAAGCTCTGCAGCGTCGTCAGGTTGGTCCCGACGCCGACCTTGAGCGAGACCTTGAACTTGTCGGCGCCCTGGATCTCGGTGAGCTTGGCACCGTTGAGCTCCGCCGGGAGCTGCATCTTGGGCTGGTCCTCGGCGACCGGGTAGACATCGGGCTGCGTCTTGGATAGCCGACTCGGGGGCTCGTACCAGGGCTTGGTCACGCCGGCTTTGCCGTCACGCGTGCTTTCGAAGCGCGTGATGTCGCGCTGCACCAGCTCGCCGTCCTTGTAGTACAGGCCGATGCGAACGCTGCTGACCACGGTCTGGACCCAGCCGGCGTCGACATCGGGGCCCGGATCCGTGTTGGGCTTGAGCGCGACCGTGCCGTTCATCAAGACGCCGGGGGTCTGCACGACGACGCTGCTGCCCATGCGCATCGCCTGGACCTGCTTGACGGTGCCGGCCTTGGCGACGCTCCCGACCCCGGTCTTGAGCATGCTGGGATCGAACGTCGCGGTGGCCGGTGTGGCCGGTGTGGCCGCGGGAGGCGCCCCGGCCGCAGGCGCACGCGAGATGCCGGTGAAGCTGGTGGATCCGAGCGAGCGGGTGGCCGCCGCTGGCGTGGCGTGCGCGCCGGCGCCGGGGAGGATCGCCGACGCGAAGTCGTCGGCGAACGCATCGGCCGCGTGCTCGTGGGCGTCGCCCGGCGTCGAGATCGCGATGTTCGCGCCGCTGCTGGGCCCGACGCGTTGGGCGGTGTGGGCGACCTCGTGGGCGATCAGCCGCTGCCCGTCGGCCGAAGCCGGGTCGAACTTGCCGTCGGCGAAGTAGATGTCGCGTCCGACCGCGAAGGCATCCGCGTGGAGGACCTTCGCGGCGGTGCTGGCGGCGGTGCCCACGTGGACGCGCACGTCGTCGAGATCGCCGAGGCGCCGCTGGAGCTCGGCGCGTAGCGCCTCGGGCAGCGCACGGCCCTGGCTGCCGGCGAGCAGCGCGTCGAGCTCGGCGCGCGAGATCTGTGGCGCGAGCCCGCCGACGGTCGCGTGCCGCATGATCGGAGTCTGCGGGGCCGACGGCGGCGGCGGTAGGAATGCGAACGCGGCGCCCAGCTCCCCGGCGTCGGCGCCCTTGCCGGGCTCGCCCCGCTCGGCCAGCACGTCGGCAGGCACCTCCCCATGACGCGTGCGCTTGCCGGGCTCACCGGATCGCAGGGCGTCGTCGTCGGGGTGGTGCGACTTGCCGGGTGCACGCTCGGGGTGCAGCACGAAATCGTCGTCGTCCTCTGGGGTGCCTTCACGCTGCTTCGTTGGAAGGTCGCGCTCGAACATTCCGTCAAGCAGGCCACGACACCCGGGCCCAGCCAAGCCAAATCGTCGCCGATCAGCACGTCCCGATCGCAAGGGATCAGTTGCCTCGGGATCGCGGAATCGATAGCGTCGACTCAAGGGGGAGGGAAAAGGGCGCAACGACACGCAACAGATGCGGAATATTCCGGTCTGTCTCAGTTTCCGTGACGGAGTTTGCACGATGACCTCAGCTTCCAGCCTCGCCCACCGCCTTCGCGACGCCGTCCTGGCTCGCCCGGACACGCAGGTGTTCGCCGCCACCCCCGAGTCGAACATGACGGCCACCTCGGCCGCGACGCTCGACCGGATCGAGCGCGACCTCGACGCGCCGCTCCCGCCGCTCGTGCGGGAGTTCTATCTCGGCGCCGGTGAGCTCGGCCTCGCCTGGCAGGAGGGCGCGACGGCCGACCCACCCGGCACCGCATCCGTCGCCTGGAACGAGCTGAGCGACCTGACGTCGCCGTTCTGGGCTGGCGCCCGCACCACGGCGCGTCGAGGAGGAATCATCAGCATCCCGCCCGCGGACGCGGTGTTCAAGAAGGCCACTGGGTCGGTCGGTTGGTGCCGGAGCCCTACGATGACGAGGTGGAGCTCGATGGCCGCACGCTCGCCGACGCGACACTCTACGGCGAGCTGTATCCGTTCGACTTCATCAACGGCTACCACCTGGCCGGCCTCTGGTTCGATCGTGCCCAGGGCGACTGGCGCGTCGTCCTGGGCGACGACCACGGTGCGTGCTGGACGAACTATCGGACGCTCCGCGTCGCCGACTACTTCGGGCAGCTGGAGCGCGAGCTGGGCGGCCTTCGTCGCTGGCCGGTCGGGGACGCGGACGAGCCCCGCGCGTTGTGGGCGCTCGAGCCCGCGCGCGGACGCCACGACTTCCCACAGTCCAGCGAGCCGCGTGGCGAGTCCGACATGAACTCGCGGCTCATCCGGCGGCTCGCCGAGAACAGCCCGGCGTTCGACGGCCCGGCGCTCGACCAGGCGCTGGAGGCGCACCGCCGGTTCGTGGAGGAGGGCGACGCCGAACTCGAGTGGGAGTTGCTCGCGGCGGGCGGCATTCCGTTCTGTGTCTACGGCGGGACGACCGACGAGGACGGCGACGCGCTGCAGGTGCTCGACGACGCTGGCACCGCCGCGAGCGCGCTGCCCCTTGGAGCATCGGTCGCGAGCATCGAGGACGTGGTCCAGGCCATCGATCGGGCGTTTGCACCGCTGCACCGTGATCCGCGCCAGCTCGTGCTCCGGCTCAAGCGACTGGCGCCCGACACGGCGCTCGCGGGCAGGGATTTCTCCTGCGCGGATTTCTCGTGCGCGCTGGCCGAGGGCGTCAGCTTCCGCGACGCGACCCTGGACCGGAGCATCGCCATCGATGGCTTCTTCGACGGCGCGAACTTCGATGGCGCCTCGCTCGCGAACGTCGACTTCACCCGCTCGAGCCTCCGGGGTTGCACGTTCCGGGGCGCGGTCCTGTCCGACACCGACTTCCAGGACACCGATCTCACGGGCGCCGACTTCACCGGTGCCGACGTCGGGAGCGCGCGCTTCCCAGGCGCTGTCCTCGATTCGGTTCGTCGCTGATCGCGGAGCCGGTCGGTGGGGCTTCCTCCGCTGACTCGAAGTCCTGGTGCTACCAGGTGCTCGCGCTGGCGTATCACGCGCTGGTGGATCGGCGGGAACAAGATCGCCGCATTGCCCGACTCGGTGCGCTCCCTCGAGCTCGACGCGATCGGTCTCGGCGGCAATCCGCTGGTGAACGACCAGGACGAGCGGGCGCGAACCAAGCAGCTGCTCGGGCGCGCGAAGATCTTCTGGACGTGAGCTCAAGAACTGTAGTTCAAAGGGTTGGGAAGGGAGGAACACGGATGGTTGACGTTGAGCTGGTTGACGTTGAGCTTG
>JAPLLF010000352.1 GCA_026387715.1 Pseudomonadota bacterium | reverse complement strand
CCCACCGCCAAAGCCACCGCGATCACCCTCCGTGGCGATTGCGATGTGAGGCTCATCCTGCATGGTGTAATGCCAGACAGCCAGGGGCGCAACGCCTAACATGCGCCGAACGAGGAGGTTTGCGACGGAGCAGACCTGTCCCCTTTTCTCCGCCCAAACTTGAATCCGCCCTCTTTCCCGACGGACCGCGTTCGATGGGTTACGCTATGCAAAATCGCTGGCGGCGTTCGCCAGTGTCAGCAAGTGTCCAACCGGGAAATCCCGGTTAGGCGGATCCATCTAATTATTGTTAGGCCACTACACACCGTGAGCACTCTATCCCTCGTAACAGCATTTTATGACCGTATCTGGAACGTCGGTGACATCGCAGCCATCCCAGAGTTGCTTGCAGAGGGATTTGTGTTTCGAGGCTCGCTCGGGAACGAGATGCGCGGCCACGAAGCATTTAAGGATTACGTTCGCTCGGTGCGAGGCAGTCTCAGCAATTACCGATGCGAGATCCTTGACTGCGTTACGGAGGGAGTCTGTGCATTTTCTAGGATGCGATTTTCTGGCCTGCATACCGGGGTTTTCCGGGGGTATCAGCCGACAAGCAAGGAGGTTTACTGGCTTGGCGCGGCGCTGTTCAATTTCGAGCGTGGCTTCATCTCCGAGTTGTGGGTTCTGGGAGACCTCGCGAGTTTAGATCATGTCCTCAAGACCAACCAAGTGGCCTAACTATGCGCTGCAGCGAACCCGGCCATCGCGCTACTGTTGCAATCGTGGCCTCTCGTAGGCCGGGTCGCTGAGCTTGGGTCGTTAGGCCGTCACCGGAGACTTTGCCCCCATGACATCATTTGCATCTCTGTTAACCGATGTTCGCGGGTGCGCCCTTTGCGCGGCACATCTCCCACATGGCGTTCGTCCCGTTCTACAGATACATCCGCGAGCTCGGGTATTGATTGCGGGCCAAGCACCGGGAAGAAAAGTTCATGAATCCGGCGTGCCTTTCGATGATCCCAGTGGAGATCGCTTGCGTGAGTGGATGGGCGTGACGCGTGAAGTCTTTTACGACCCGAAGCAGATCGCCATCCTGCCAATGGGATTTTGTTATCCCGGCACGGGGAAATCCGGCGACCTGCCGCCACGGCCTGAATGCGCACCGGAATGGCGTGACCGGCTTCTCGGTCATTTGCGTCACCTCGAAGTGACGCTGGTTGTTGGACAGTATGCACAGGCGTATCACCTGCACGAGGAACGATCGTCACTGACAGAGACCGTTCGGGCGTGGCGATCCTATTGGCCCGCGATTGTCCCTCTTCCCCACCCAAGTCCGCGAAACAACATTTGGCTTAGCCGAAATCCATGGTTCGAGAAAGAGCTGCTGCCCAAGCTTCGGAGGCGAGTGTCCGATGCACTCAAGACATGATACTGCCTAACCTCGCACTGCAACGGACCGGCCGGGGAAGAAAAGGGGACAGGTCTGCGCCGTCGCAAAATTCGTGAATGAATAACAGACTAAGATGTTGTGGACCACCGCGAGCATGCGCATCTGGCGGTTGCGGGAGTGATCGCCCTCGCCGCCGAGTTCCTCTCCCTGATTCCGCTTGATCATCGACATCACCGTCTCGACCTGCCAGCGCTGCGTGTTGCCGCTGCGCCTTCGCCTCCGCTTGGTCTGCGGCAGACGGCACTCACCGCCCGCCAGTGGCCGGTGGGCGGCGGATGCAAAACGCGGACTGAACGATAATCCGGGGCTCTTTTCCGGACGAGGCTAGAGCCTGTTAGCTACTTTCACCCGATTCCGTTGGCCATGCCGACGGATAGGAGATGGCAAGGAAGCCTTACCCCAGCGACGTGACGGACGACGAATGGGCCTTCGCGGCCCCGTACCTGACCCTGATGCGGGAGGACGC
>JAPLLF010001221.1 GCA_026387715.1 Pseudomonadota bacterium | reverse complement strand
CTCGGGCTCGCCGGGCTCGGTCGGCGACGTCGTTGTCGGCGCCGGCGGCGGGTCGCTCGCCGCGGGCGCGAGGGGTGGCTCGGTGGCGACGCGGGTCGTGGCCGGGGGCTCGGTGGACTTCCGGGTGGGCGGATGGCTGGTCGGTGCGGCGGCGGCGGCGCTGTCCTCGGCGATCGCGGCGAGGATCCGATCGCGCGACAGCCTCACCGTCGTCACGGGCTCGGTCGGGTCGGCCGTGCTCCCGTCGTGGCGTTCGTTCGAGCGCTTCACCTCCATCGCGGCCCCGGCCGCGGCGGCGGCGGCGATCACCGCGCCGGTCGGCGTCTCGATGTCGATGATCTCGCTGACGATCCGCGCGGCCTCGAACGCCGCGTTCTCGGGGCTGCCGGTCGCGGGGGGCGGGGCGGTCGGCTCGTGCGGCGAGGGAGGCTCGATCGGCTCGACGACGGCGTCGATCGGTTTCGACTTGCGCGGCTCGGGCGGCACCGCCGCCGGGATCGGCCGGACGGGAGTCCGCGACTTCTTGCGCTCGGTCACGACCGACCCTCGTCGCGGCGGAACGGCGAGGCCGCGAGCAGCTGCTGCGAGACGAACCAGATCACGGCGAACACCGCGGTCGCGCACACGGCGGCGTAGCCCACTCCGCGCCACGGGTGCTGCGCCATGCCGCTCTGGATCACCCAGTTCTCGACGATCGTGAACTGGCCGTTGAGCACCGCCGCGCCGAGCAGGCCGAACATCAGGAGGAGCCCGCGCACCAGCGGGCTGCGCCGCGAGAACTTCGCGCGCCCCAGCACGTAGCCGAGCAGGCCGGCGAACGACGCGTGGGCGAGGGTGGTCACCACCGCCTGGGCGGCGCCCGTCGACAGGTACACCTGGTGGCCCTGCTCGGAGAGCCGGTGGTAGTTGACCCAGACGGCGAACCCGGTGCCACACGCCATCATGTAGACGATGCCGTCCATCGGCTCGTCGAACTCGCGCGACATGTAGATCGAGTAGCGGACCGCCGCGTACTTGCACATCTCCTGGCCGAGCCCGACGACGAGGACGGCGTACAGCACGCGATCGAGCGAGAACGCCTCGAGCCCGGGCATCTCGAGGGCGTGGACCGGGGCGATCTGCTGGAGGATGAAGTCCGACAGCGGGGCGGCGACCAGCGCCCCGAGGACGCAGACGCCGATCACCAGCTGCTTGGGCTCGGGCTCGTGGCGGTCCATCAGGTAGAAGAACCCGAGCCAGAACAGCGCCGGAATCCCGGCGATCAGGCCGGCGAGCACCGGCCCGAGGCTGACGGCGCCCTCGATCCCCGCGATCAGCTCGATGAGCGCCGTGATGAGCACGAACGCGACGAGCCCCGCGATCAGCATGAATTTCGTGCCGACCAGGAGTCGAGCTCGCCGGAGCGACCACCGGGGCCTTCGCATTCCGAAATCATATGCTGCGCGTGCCTGGTGCGCGAATGCACGCATCCCTTAGAATCCACTCCAGAGATCCATGGCCAAAAAGTCCGTTCCTGACGCGCCGTTGCTGACCATGGTGGAATTGGCGGCGTATCTCCACCTCGACGAGTCCACCGTGTCCAAGCTGGTGGCGACGGGGAAGATCCCGGGGGTCCAGATCGAGCGGCAGTGGCGGTTCCGCCGCCCCGAGATCGACGAGTGGATCGAGCAGCAGCTCGTCGGGGACGACGAGAACTTCGCCGACGTGCCCGACGGCATGAAGCTGCCGCTCGAGGACCTGCTCCCCGACCAGGCCATCATCCCGAACCTCCGGCAGCGCACCCCGGTCGGGGTCATCGAGGAGCTGGCCGCCCGCGCCTACACCAACCAGTGGTTGCTCGACAAGCCGTGGTTCGTCGGCGCCGTGGTCGAGCGCGAGTCGCTCAATTCGACCGCGATGGAGGGTGGTGTCGCCTTTCTCCATACCCGCGCCAAGGACAAGGGCAAGATCGGCCGCCCGTTCGTCATCGTCGGGCGCTCGTGGGAGGGCATCCAGTTCGGCGCCCCCGACGGTGGCAACACCTACCTGTTCTTCCTGCTCGGCCTCAAGTACGACCGCCTCCACCTGCCGATCCTCGGGCGGCTCGCCCGGGCGCTGCGCAACCCGGCGACGATCGCCAAGCTGCGGGCGCTCCAGTCGCCCGACCAGATCCGCGCGCTCCTCCTCAAGGAGGATCTGAACGTCCGCTCGGGCCTGACCCCGGACGTCGAGCACGCCACCTTCGTGCCCCGGCTCGATCGGCAGATGCGCCTCCGTGCGATCCGTCGCATGACCCAGCAGAAGATCGCCGCGCTCGAGCCGCCGAAGGTGAAGAAGAAGAAGGCCCCGGCGAAGAAGAAGCCGGCCGCCGACAAGAAGTAGGCGGCTCCGGATCCCACGGTCGAGAGCGTCGGGAACACAACGTCCACGTACGTCCACGTGCATGGTTAGCCGTGAGCCGGTGCCGCGTCAGTCCCCCGAGCAGTGTCGAAGCCCGACCGCGATGCCGCCTGCGTTCGACCCGGTCCCGACGCGAACCGAGGCCGGGGGCTGTTGGAAGGTGTAGCTGAACCCGGTGTGCTTGAGCGGATGGACCAGGCTCCCCGTGTGCTGCGTGACCTCGTCTTGATCGTTCGACTTCCCGTAGACGAGCACCTCCTCCACGAAGCAAGCGCTCGTCGACGGCGTGAACAGCACGGCGTGATCAGGCGCCCGAAACGCGACGTCCTTCGCCTTGTCGTTCGGGAGTTTCGGGACCTCGACCTCCTTGCCGTCGAATAGCAGCTTGCCGCCGCAGCCGACGTCCCACAGGAGGTGCGGGTTCTGGTGGTCGGGCGTGATGTCGACGTCGCCCCAGCGAACCGTCGCCTTCAAGGCCGGATCGAAGAAGAGCGCGGTCTCGGCGGGCTCGGCCTCGCGCGGGATGGCCAACGTCGCCAACGTGTGGCCGTTCCAATCGGCCACGCCCGGCGCGTACGGGATCGCGAAGGTGACCTTCTTGGGCCCGCACGGCGTGGGGAACAACACGTCCACCTCCGTGCCGCGCTCGGCAACGGCCTCGCCGTGGGTGACGACCGTCAGGCCCTCGACCTCGGTGAACGATCCGACGCGGACGACGCGGACGTCCGCGTAGGCCCACGCATCAGGCATCTCGATCGTGTAGTTCAACGTCTTCGGCTTGCAGCCCGCCCCCAGCGACAGCACGGCAACAGCGACGACGATACAGCGATGCAGCGGGAAGAGAGTACGCATGTCACGGGCTCCGGGGGCCGCTCCTCCGGGAGCGCGCCGTGCGTACGATGGTACGCGCCATCTGGACCTGCGGGCCACCCGGGCCAAGGTCCACGATGGGCGGCACCGCTGGCCACCGACGAGCGAGGTCGTGTACATGGACGTGCCACGTGCCACGTGCCACGTCGAGAACGTTGGCAGGACTGCTAGACTGGAGGGATGGGCCGTCCTGTCCCTGGGGTGCTGTATCGCGAGGTGGTGACGAGGTCGCCGCGCGCGGAGGTCCAGCTCGACCCCGACCTGGTGGCGCTCGCCTTGCCGGACGGCCGGCGGCGACGACACTCGCTGGACGGCTGCACACCGGACGCGCTCGATGGCTTCGTCGCGCTGCGCGACGTCGGCGAGTTCCCGCGTCGCCAGCGTCGGTTCGTGCGCATGCTCGTGCTCGAGCGCGGGGTCGATCGCCACGTCTACATCACGCCGCCCGACGAGGGCGCGGTCGCGCCGAACGTCGTGTGCGTGCCGGAGGCGCCGAGCGAGGCGGCGATCCTCGAGCCGGGGGCGTTCGAGGCGCTGTCGGACTGGGTGCTGCACGGCGGGCGGTTCGCCGCGTTCTCGATCGGCGAGCTCGCGCGGCTCGCGCAGATCGCGTCCGTGTCGTTCGCGGCGGAGATCGGCGAGGTGGTGGCGCAGCGCGCGCTCGAGATCGCGTGGGATGCGCGGGGCCCGCTGCGCGGCGGCGGCGGGATGATCGGCAGCGGAGCTGGGATGATCGACGCCTCGCTGCAGCCGCTCGTCGACGCGGCCCGGCAGTCGCCCCGCGCCGGCGACGCGCTGATGGCCGCGCTGGCCCTGCACGCCGGGCGGCGCGATCGGCGCCGACGGTAGGCCTGGAAATTTGCGCGCGGGCCAGGGCGTTCTACGCTCCCCTGGATGATGAGATCGACGCGCTGGACGTTTCTCCTGTGGCTCGCGGCGTGTCACGGCAACACCCGTGATCCGTCGCGCGTGCTCGACGAACCGAAGGTCGCGATGGCCGCGCACGACGCCGGCGTCGACGCGCCGCTCGGCGACGCGTCTCCGGACGCGCCGATCGACGGCGGCGTGATCACCGAGTCGCCGTGCGCGCCGACGGAGGTCGAGGGCGCGACGGCACCCCCGCTGCGCGACACGCTGACGTTGACGCGCGCCGCGTTCGCGGACCTCCCGGCGTGGCAGGACGACAAGCTCGCCGAGGCGATCCCGTCGCTGGCGAACAGCTGCGCGGTGATCGCGAAGAAGAAGGACACCGACCCGATGGGCGTCGACGGGCACGGCGGCCTCGCGCGGCAGTGGCGGCACGCGTGCGCCGCGCTGGCCAAGCTGCCCGCCGGGGACGAGGCGGCGGCGCGCGCGTTCTTCGAGGCGGAGTTCGTGCCGTGGAGCGCGGCGGGCAAGGCGGGCACGACCGGCAAGCTCACCGGCTACAACGTCACCGAGCTCCGGGCGTCGCGGACCAAGGACGCGACGTACAAGTACCCGATCTACGGCAAACCCGCCGATCTGGTCACCCTCGACCTCGGCAAGTTCATCGCCGACGCGCACGGCCGGCGCGTGTGGGCGCGGCTCGACAGCCACGGCGAGCTGGTCCCGTACTACACGCGCAAGGAGATCCGCACCGGGGCGCTCGCCGGCAAGAACCTCGAGCTGCTGTACGTCGACGATCCGACCGACGTGCTGTTCGCGCACATCGAGGGCAGCGCCAAGGCCAAGCTCCCCGACGGCAGCGTCGTGTGGCTCGAGTTCTCCGGCAAGAACGGCCGCGCGTTCAAGGGCGTCGGCGCCGTGCTCAAGGCGATCGGCGCGTTCGCCAAGCCGGGCGACGGCACGATGCAGAACATCCACAAGTGGTTCGACGAGCACCCCCAGCGGTTCGACGAGGTCGTCGATCAGAGCTCGTCGTTCGTGTTCTTCAGCGAGTCGAAGAAGCCCGGCGCGATGGGCTCGCAGGGCGTCGTGCTGACGGCGGAGCGCTCGATGGCCGTCGATCGCTCGCTGATCGCGCACGCGACGCCGATCTGGGTCGAGACCAACGTGCCGATCCAGGGCAAGCCGGGGTCGGTGCCATGGCACCACCTGCTGATCGCGCAGGACACCGGCGGCGGCATCCTCGGCGCGGTGCGCGGCGACATCTACTGGGGCGACGACGCCAAGGCGGCGGAGTTCGGCGGCCGCATGGGCGGGGAGGGCAAGTACTGGCTGCTGCTGCCCAAGGGCGTCGAGAAGTGATCCGGTCGCCGAAAACGTAAACGAAAACGAAAGCCTAAA
>JAPLLF010000874.1 GCA_026387715.1 Pseudomonadota bacterium | reverse complement strand
GATCGACGACGCGCCGACCCGCCGGGAGATCGACGTACCCGAGCACCGCGCCGAGGACGTCGACGCGATACGCCGTGAACGCCCCGGCGATCGCCGCGAGCACGCCGGGCTCGTCGGGCGCGACCACCGAGACCTCGCTGTGACCGCGCATCGGGAAGCTGTTGATCTCGATCGCGACCCGCCCCGGCGTCGACGCGAGCTTGACGAGGCGCGCGGCCTGACGCGGCGTGAGCTGCACGAACAGCCGCGGATCGATGCCGTCGAGGACGCGGGTGACGTCCTCGGTGGCGAGGCCCGCGTCGCTGGTCAGCTGGATGACCTTCGCGCGGGCGACGTCGTCGCGCCGCACGGTCTCCGGGTGAGCTGGCTCGGCGCGAAAGTGCGCGCGCGTGCGCTCGACGAGGTTCTGCAGGAGCCCCGCCTTCCACGCGGAGAAGTTGTCGGGCGACGTCATCACCGAGTCGCAGATCGTCAGCAGGTAGAGCTGGACGAGCCGCTCGTCGTCGCCGATCCGCTCGGCGAAGCGCGCGATGACCTCGGGATCCGAGAGATCACGCCGCTGCGAGAGGTGCGACATCGTCAGGTGCTGGCGCACGAGCAGCTCGACGAGCTCGGCGTCGTCCTCGCTCATGCCGAGCCGACGCGCGACGTCCCCGGCGATGATCGCGCCCTTCTCGGCGTGGCCCTTCCCCGCCGGCTTGCCGACGTCGTGGAGCAGCGTCGCCAGCAGCAACGGCCCCGGCCGCGTCACCTCGCGCCACAGCTCGGTCGCGAGCGGGAAGTCGGCGGCGAGCTCGCCGCGCGCGAGCCGCTTCTGCATCGCGAGCGCGTACAGCTGGTGCTGGTCGACGGTGTACACGTGATAGAGGTCGTGCTGCACGCGCGCGGTGCACGGCGCCCACTCGGGGACGAGCGCCGACAGGATGCCGAGCTGGTGCATCACCTCGAACGCGGACGGCTGGCCGTCGTCGCGGAGATCGACCAGCGCGTCGTACAGCAGGCGCGACGTGGTCGGATCGGTGGCGAGCGACGCCGGGTCGCGCGCGATCGTCTCGGCGGCGAGATCGCGCGTGTGCCCGTAGACCGACAGGCGCTCCCCGACGGCGACGCGGAACAGCCGGACGATCTCGCTCGGACGATCGGCGAACAGGTGGGGGTCGCGGAGCGCGAGCTCGCCGTTGAACGTGATGAACGAGCTGTCGACCTCGGCGATCCGCGGGCGCCGGCGCGCCGGGACGCGCGCGGACTCGAGCAGGCGATCGGCGATCGCCACGACGGCGCGCGCGTGCAGGTAGTAGTCACGCATCAGCGCCTCGACGGCCGGCGCGACCGCCGAGCGGACGTCGCCCTCGTGCGCCTTCGCGTCGGGATACAGGCGCGGCGCGATGGCCTCCTGGATCTCGAACGTGAGCTGATCGAAGCGCCGCTTCGCGGTCAGCTGCACCAGCGTCCGGAGCCGCAGCTGGAAGTCGCGCGCGTTCGACAGCGCCGTCGCCTGACGCCGCGTGAGCTGGCCGAGCGTGACGAGCGTGGCGATCTGGCGCGCGGCGTCGTCGGGGTCGGTGCCCGGGCGCGGCGGGTTCCACCGGATCGACGCGGCCCACAGCGCCGTGGACAGATCGCGGAGCGCGCCGATGCCCTGCTTGAGGTTCGGCTCCAGCAGGTAGATCGACGCGCCGAAGCGCTCGTGGCGCGCCTTCTGCTCGTTGGCCAGCGTGGCGATCAGCTCGTTGGGGTTGCCACCCGGCGCGAGGATGCCGAGGGTCGCGCGCACGAGCTCGGCGGTCAGCTTGCGATCGCCGGCGACGTGCCGGGCGTCGAGCATCGAGGTCGCCGTGGCGAGATCGGTCTTCGCGAGGCGAGCCGCGCTGCGCGGCTCGCGGATCTGGTGGCCGATCGTGAGCTTCTCGTCCCACAGCGGATAGAGCAGCCTGTCCGCGACCTGCTTCGCGGTCGCCTCGTCGCGATCGTGCAGGAGGACGAAGTCGATGTCGGAGAACGGCGCGAGCTCGCGGCGAGCCCACCCGCCGGTCGCGACGAGCGC
>JAPLLF010000064.1 GCA_026387715.1 Pseudomonadota bacterium | reverse complement strand
TCGCGCCGCCGTCGTCGCTGCGGAACAGCGCGGCCGGGCCGCCGACGCGCCCGCCGACGTGGACGATCTCCTTGTGCAGCCGGTGCCCGGCGTTGACCGCGTCGACGGCGAGGATGTCGATCGCGCACACGCCCCGCGCGCCGTCGGTGTCGGGCAGCGCGACCGGCGCCCACGTGGCGCCACCGTCGTCGGTGCGATACAGCAACTGCGTGTCGGTCACGCCCGGAAACGCGTCGGGGCCGAGGTTGCCGGCGAACCCGCGCTGCGCGTCGAGGAAGCCGATCGCGCGGACGAACGTCCCGGGCTTCTCCACGAGCTTCTGCCACGACCCGCCGCCGTCGTCGGTGCGGAAGATCTTGCCGTCGCCGTTGCCGTAGAACCCCCGCGTCGGCGACACGAACACCAGGTCGTCCTGCTTGCCGCGGAACGGCTCGCTCGGCGACACCTGCCAGTCGCCGGTGGCGACCAGGTGGGGCGCGGTCGACGTGACGGGGGTCGTGGCGCTCGGGGAGCCGCCACACGCGATCAAGAGGGAGAGCACGAGGCAGCGCGTCATGGCGTGGATGCTACCGCCAAGTCAGCTGGCGACGTGTTCCTGGGCGTGAGGGCATGCCACTCTCGCGTCGTGGACTTCGCAGGACTCGAACGCTACGACGCGACCTATGACGGCGTGACGCGGACCGTGTTCCGCGGCGGCACGGGCCCGGCCGTCGTCGTGATGCACGAGATCCCCAACCTGCATCCAGGCGTGATCGCGTTCGGTCGCCGCGTGATCGCGGCGGGCTTCACCGTGTACATGCCGTCGCTGTTCGGCGAGCCGGGCGCGGTGGTCACCGCCAGCACGACGCTGCGCTCGATGATGCGCGCGTGCGTGTCGCGCGAGTTCTCGACGTGGGCGACGCACACGACGAGCCCGATCACCGCGTGGCTGCGCGCCCTCGCCCGCGACGCCCACGCGGCGTGCGGCGGCCCTGGGGTCGGCGCGCTCGGTATGTGCCTGACCGGCGGGTTCGCGCTGGCCATGATGGTGGACGACGCGGTGATCGCGCCCGTGCTCAGCCAGCCGTCCGTGCCGTTCCCGGTCACCGCCGCGCAGCGCCAGGACCTCGGGATCTCCGATCCGGATCTCGCGATCATCCGCGCCCGCACCGACGTGTGCGTGATGGGGCTGCGGTTCACCGGCGATCGGCTCGTCCCCGACGCGCGGTTCGCGCGGCTGCGCGCCGAGCTCGGCGAGCGGTTCCTCGCGGTCGAGATCGACTCGAGCCGCGGCAACCCGCACGGCATCTCGCCGCGCGCCCACTCGGTCCTCGCCCACGACTACGTCGACGCGCCGGGGCACCCCACCCGGCTCGCGCTCGATCGCGTGCTCGCGTTCTTCCGCGAGCGCCTCGTGACGCCGCGCTGAGCGCGCAAGCCTCACCGTCGACTTGACCGGACCGACGCGGCCACCTATCGTCGAATCACGATGAAGGATAAGGCCGAGGTCGCGTGCTGCGGCCCCGCGAGCGCGCAGCCGGATCTGCGCCCGGTGGAGGGCGCCGACGCGGACGAGGAGCTGGCCGCGCTGGCCAAGGCCCTCGGCCACCCCGCCCGCGTGCAGATCCTGCGCATCCTGGTGCGTCGCAACGCGTGCGTGTGCGGCGACATCGTCGACGAGCTGCCGCTCGCCCAGTCGACCGTGTCGCAGCACCTCAAGATCCTCAAGGACGCCGGGATCATCCGCGGCGACGTCGACGGTCCGCGGGTCTGCTACTGCATCGAGCCGCGCGCGCTCCGCCGCCTCAAGGCGCTCGTGGGCGCGCTGTGACTCCCATCGTCGAGAAACGATATTCATGACCGGCATCACCCGCAAGCTCTCATTCCTCGATCGCTACCTCACGCTGTGGATCTTCCTCGCGATGGGCGTGGGCATCGGCCTCGGCTTCGCCGCGCCCGGCGTCCCGGCGGCGCTCGACCGCATGAGCGTCGGCACGACGTCGATCCCGATCGCGATCGGCCTCATCGCGATGATGTTTCCACCGCTCGCCAAGGTCCGCTACGAGGAGCTCGGCAAGGTGTTCCGCGACAAGCGGGTCCTGGCGCTGTCGCTCGTGCAGAACTGGGTGATCGGGCCGCTCCTCATGTTCGGGCTCGCCGTCGTGTTCCTGCACGACAAGCCCGGCTACATGATCGGGCTCGTCTTCATCGGCCTCGCGCGCTGCATCGCGATGGTGATCGTCTGGAACGATCTCGCGAAGGGCGACGCGGAGTACTGCGCCGGCCTCGTCGCGCTCAACTCGATCTTCCAGGTGCTGTTCTTCTCGGTCTACGCGTACGTGTTCGCCACCGTGCTGCCCGGCTGGCTCGGGCTCGCGGGCGCGACCGTCCACATCACGATCGGCGAGATCGCGCAGAGCGTCGGGCTCTACCTCGGGGTGCCGTTCGTCGCCGGCTTCCTCACCCGCCGGATCCTCGTCCGCGCCAGGGGCGCGGCCTGGTACCAGACGACGTTCGTCCCGCGGATCAGCCCGATCACGCTGGTGGCGCTGCTGCTGACCATCGTCGTGATGTTCTCGCTCAAGGGCGAGGCCATCGTGCAGCTGCCGTTCGACGTCGTGCGCATCGCGCTGCCGCTGCTCGTCTACTTCCTCGTGATGTTCGCGGTGTCGTTCGTGATGAGCAAGCGGGTCGGCGCCGACTACCAGCAGACCGTGACGCTGTCGTTCACGGCGGCGTCGAACAACTTCGAGCTCGCGCTCGCCGTCGCGATCGGCACGTTCGGCATCCACAGCGACGCCGCGTTCGCCGCGATCATCGGCCCGCTCGTCGAGGTCCCGGCCCTGATCGGACTCGTCAACGTCGCGCTGTGGGCGCGGCGGCGCTACTTCGCCGACGAGCGTCGCGCGACGTAGGCGGATCTCACTTGCCGAGGGCACCGGCCCGCAGGCCGAGCAGCAGGTCGGCCACCCGTTGCTGGAACGGCCGATCGCCGAGCAGCGTGCCGACGTATGCCCCGATCTCGGCCGCGGTGTGGGTCGAGCTCGCGACGATCAGCGGGATCTCGGAGTCCTGCCTCGATGGGCTGCCGTGCCACGACCGGTAGGGCGCCGCGAAGTAGAACCGATCTTCGGGCCGCGCGCGGTCGCCGTTGTGGGCGAGCAAGAGGACGTCCCCGGCGCGCTCGCCGTACCTGCCGACCGCGAGGTCGCGCAGCCGCTCCTCGACGTAGACGTACGTCGGGTGTGGGTGCTCGCGGAGCCAGGCGTCGATCTGCATGGTCTTTCCGTCGCCGACGTAGACCTCGAACGGCAGGTCGACCTCGGCATACGGCCGCGGGCGGCGCACGAGGATCATGTCGAGCGCGCCCTTCATCGCCGGGGTGACCGCGCCATCCGCGTCGTTCTTGTAGAACGCGTCCGCCGCGGCGAGCACGTCCGCCTCGTAGCGCGGCGGCTGCTTCCAGTCACACACGTCGGTCGCGCCGGGGCACAGCGCGCGGTTGGCGAGGTAGACATAGGCCATCGCGCCGCCGTAGGCGAGGACGGCATTGAACGGCGCCGTCGCGCCGACCTCGCGCGCGAACGGCCGCAGGCGGAAGCCGGCCACCTCGAGGACCGATGGCGGATCCTCACCCGGCTTGGTCGAGAGCGCGTGGGCATCGTCGTCGATCACCTGGGTGTGCCCGTGATCCGAGGTGACGACGATCCAGCGTCCGGCGAGGGCATGGCGCGCGTCGAGCGCGTTCGCCAGCTTGATCAGCAGCGGGTCGACGACCTGCTCGAGGTAGGTGATGCGTGCCCGATCGGGCCCTTCGGCGGCGACGTGCGCGTAGAGATCGGTCCCCGACAGGTAGACCGTGAGCACGTCCGGCAGCGTGCCCGTCTCGAGCCCGGCGACGACGGTCTTCACGACCGCGGCGTCGAGGTTCTCGTACAGCTTGCGCGACGCGGTGTCGTCGAGGCGCTGCCGCGCCTGGTCCTCGACCAAGCCCTCGAACGCTCTCGCCATCGCGGTCCGCTTCGCGAGGAGCAGCGTATCGGCACCCCGGTAGATGCCGTGCATCGCGACCCAGATCAGCAGCGTCGGGTCGGTGTCGCGCATGCGCTCGTAGGCGGTCCGCGCCGCACCGAGCTTGTCGAGGTAATCGTCGGTGTAGATCTCGAGCGTCGGCTCGGCCGAGGCGAAGCTCACGGGTGCGGGGCACGCGAGCTTCGTCTCCTCGCGGATGAAGTACTCGTTGCCGGCGACGCCGTGCTCGGCGGGGGCAACGCCGGTCACCGCCGTCATCCACGCCGCCATCGTCGTCGACGGCAACGTGGACAGCAGGTGATCGTTGAAGTGCGCGTGGGCGAAGCCACCGCCCGCGCCGCCGAGCAGGCGCGCGAACCCGGGCAGCTTGCCGGCGCGGAGCTCGGCATAGAGCAAGTCACGGCCGACACCGTCGAGCGCGAGGAACAGGATGGGAGGCCGCGCTGGCGAGCTCGCCGCGGCATCGCGACCGCGCGATCGCAGGTCGTGGCGATCGCCCTGCGCGACGAGGCTGCCCACCTGCTTGGCCGCGCAGCCGGCGAGGAGGACCGCGAGCACGACGTGCGTGGATCTTCGCATGGACGATTGGACCAGCGTTCGGCGTCGGACACGAGCCGCCCGAGGCCCGATCGTCCGTGCGCCAGGGCACACCAGCGCGCGCATCAGCTCCGCGAGCCGGTGAGCGAGGAATGTGCGAAGACCGTCTCGATCAACGAGCTCCCCGAGCAGCGCGTGACGGCTACGGTCGCACGACCGCATTCGTGTCGAGCGTGACCGCGGCGATCCGCGCGAGCGCCCGACCGTTGAGCGTGGCGCCCGTGCCGAGAGTGATCGCCTGGTCCGCCATGATCGTGCCCTGGAACATCGAGCCGGTGCCGATCGTCGCGGAGGTCCCGACCTGCCAGTAGACGTTCGCCGCCTTGGCGCCGTTGGTCAGGATCACCTGTCGACCGATCGTCGTCGTCATCGTCGACGCCATCTGGAACACCCAGACCGCGTCGGGGTCGCCCTGCGCGTCGAGCGTGAGGTCCCCCGAGGTGATCTCGAGGAACGACGTCGACTTGTAGAGCCCG